>CALJKZ010000038.1 GCA_937983085.1 uncultured Gemmatimonadales bacterium | reverse complement strand
CACGAGCCCACGCACCAGATCTACGAGCTCATGGTGGCCACGGATCGCGCCGAGGTCCGCCCCATGAGCGAGAGCGGGACGAGCATCCCGCCCGCCATGGTCAACGTGGTCATGAAGCTGCTGCGTCGCGACCCCGCGCAGCGCTTCCAGTCGGCCAGGGAGCTACGAGACGCCCTGAAGTCTGTGGCTAGCGGCGTGGCCGACGCCTCGAGCGGCACGCTCCATGTGGCCACGGCGGAGCCCGGTGTCCGCGTCGAGGTCCGCGACGGACGTAACGTGGTGGCCGAAGGGCCCACTCCGTGCTCGGCTGCGGGGATCCCCGCCGGAACGTACGCCGTCGCGATCCGCGATCCGCGGTACGAGCCGTCCGAGACGGAGGTCACCCTCGCCGCCGGCGCCATCCAGGACGTGGAGCTCGCCGCCGTTCGAAGAACGCCGACGCCGAGCCGTCCGACGGCCCCTGCGCGCAAGAAGTCCGGCAAAGGTCGCCTCGTGGCGGCCATCGTCCTCCTGTTGGGGGCCGGAGCCGTGGGGTACGCCCAGCCCTGGGGGCGCACCCTCGACGGCGACGCGCTGCTGGCGCGGGTCGACCAGGGGCTCGTCTCCCAGGTGTACCTCACCGAAGGGGGGCTCGAAGGAGGCCTCCAGATCGTGCCCGTCGACGCCCTCTCCGACGTTCGCATGCCCTTCTACGTGAGCGTCCCCGAGGGCGACGTGGCCAACGTCGCGAGCGCGCTTCGGTCGCGAGGCGTCGACGTCGACGCTTCGTGGGAGATCCGCCGCCTCACCGACATGGCCGTGCAGGCCCAGGAGCGGAATCGGTACTACGGCCTCGACGGCGGTGACGTACGCAGCTACGCCCTTCGACTCGCCGAACTCTCACCGGGCAGCGCAGAGGCGTCCTCCCTTCTCTTCAAGGTCGGTGAGCGGATGGCCTGGGACGCCGACGCCGCTCTCGCCGAAGGAAACCAGGAGCAGGCCCGTGACCTGGTCGAGCAATGTCTCGACCTCGTGCCCGATCAGCCGAGGTGCGTAGCCGTGTCGGAGACACTCTGATCCTGCCCGGGGGCCCATCCACAGCAAGCTGGACCCTGCTCCCGCGGAGGGGCATTATGGGGAAATCGACTGATCGCGGGCTGTGCCGCGCACTCATCCGCTGGACAGGAAGCGAGGACCAACGATGCCGAAGCTGACGCTCCTTCTCGGCCGCCGTGTGATGCAGGCGTACGACTTCAAGCAGGCGTCCATCATCGTGGGGCGTGACGAGGGCGCGGACGTCCTCATCGACAACCCCTCCGTCTCCCGTCGGCATGCCGAGATCCGTCTCGACGAGTCGGGTTGGGTCGTGGAGGATCTGGGCTCGTCCAACGGCACCTACTTCCAGGGCCAAAAGATCACCGGAGCCCAATCCATCGGCCTGGGTGACGAGATCGGCTTCGGCAAGTTCTCCATCGTGTTCGGCAAGGCGCTGGGCGAAGGCGAAGTGCCCGTGGCCAAGCCATCACCAATGGCCGACAAGCCGGCCCCGACGCGGCGGCCCATGGCGCCGGTGGAGGGGACCATGCACATCAATCCCCACGAGGTGAAGGAGCTCCTTAAGGACGCCGACCGGAAGAAGCGGAAGCACTTCATCTGGGAGTCGGGAGGCGAGCGGGGAACCCACTACCTCTCGGATCAGCCGGCTGTTCTCGTCGGGACCGACGAGCTGTGTGACATCCAGGTCCCGAGAGGTCCGAAGCACCACGTCCTCCTCATCACCGTCGACGGCAAGTGCGAGGTCCGGTATCTGGCCATGTTCGGCTCCATGACGGTAAAGGGGCGGGGCACCAAACGGGCCACGCTCCGGAACGGCGACATCGTCGAAGCGGGCGGCCTGACCATCACGTTCATGGACGACGTGGCGTAGTCGCGTGACCGAAGAGCCCCGCCTGGCCAGCGAGTCCATCGCAGGAGAGCGTCCGTACCAGGAGGACTCGGTGCTGGTGCAGCATCTCTCCGACGGACGGGTCCTCGTCGCCGTGGCCGACGGCATGGGCGGGCACGCCGCCGGAGAGGTAGCGAGCGCCCTCGCACTCGAGACCCTGGTCGCGGCCCTCGAGGACGGCATCGGCATCGACAAGGCCGTGGAGATGGCGAACCGCGAGGTCCACGACAAGGCGAAGGATCCCGGCAAGCACGGCATGGGCACCACGCTGACGGCTGCCCTCATCGACGACGGCGAGTACATGATCGCCAACGTCGGAGACAGCCGGGGCTACCTCATCAGCGACGCCGGCATACGCCAGGTCACCGAAGACCACTCCTTCGTGGCCGAGGCCATGAAGCGGGGGCAGTCCGAGGCCGAGGCGATGAACACGCCGTACCGGGATGCCCTGACCCGATCCATCGGGACCTCGGCGGACGTCGAGGTGGACGTCTTCGGCCCCTTCCCCGTGGAGCCCGACACCGCCCTGGTGCTCTGCTCCGACGGCCTCTACAAGACGCTGGACGACGGTGAGCTCCGGCGGATCTACGTCGAGTCGGGAAGTCCGCGGGGGGCCGCGCAGACGCTGGTCTCGTCGGCCCTCGAGAACGGTTCTGACGACAACATCACCGTCGCCATCGCCGAGTACGGGGAGGTGCCGCGGGTCCAGGGTCAGTCCACCCAGAGCATCGACTTCGACCCGTCCGACCACGCCGACGACCCGGGTCCGGTGTTCGGGCAGACGGACCATGCGGCTTCGGATGGCACCCCCGGAGACCCCGTGCCCGCAGGCGGCGCATCCGCCGCCGACGCCGATACGGAGCCGTCCATCCCAGCGGTGGAGGTTCCGCCCAGTCGGGAAACCCCCGTGGCCGCGAACGCCGAGACCGGGCTTCCCACGGGCGTTGTGGCCGTGGGCGTGGCCGTCGCGCTGGCCCTCGTCGCATGGCTCCTCATGGGTGCGCTCTAGCCCCACGTCTCGACCCGCAGGGAACCCGTCGATAGCTTACGGGCTTGCGTAGGATGACGATCAGCAGCACTCGAGGAGACAGCATGCGTCGTTCGAACACTTATTCCGTTTTGTTTTTTGGTGGACTCTTCCTGGCCGCGTGCGGCGGTGGAGAGCAGGAGTCGGCCGACATGGGCGACACGGGGGAGACGGCCGCCGCGCCGACCTCCGAGCTCTCCTGCTATGCCACGGTCACCATGGCCGAGGCGCAGGAGCGTCCCAGCCCCCTCCAGAGCATCGAGTTCAGCGTGGGCGGTCATGACGCCCTGCTGTGCTACGGCGCTCCGTCGGCCCGCGGGCGCGACATCATGGGCGGACTGGTACCGTACGGTGAGCCGTGGCGGATGGGGGCCAACGAGCCCACCACGCTCCACCTCTCCGGCCCGGCCATCATCCAGGGCGTGAACCTGGAGCCCGGGAGCTACTCCATCTACGCCGTCCCCGGCGAGAGCGAGTGGACGATCGTCCTGAACTCGACCCACGAGCGGTGGGGCATCCCCATCGACGAGTCGGTCCGGTCCGCGGACGTCGGCTCCTTCACCGTCGAGCCCGAGACCACCGAGGACGGCGTCGAGATGCTACAGTTCTCCTTCGAGCCCACGGCCGAGGCCATGGGCGACGTGATCATGGAGTGGGAGAACGCCCGGGTGAAGTTCCACGCCCACCCGGCGAACTAAGCGCGTTCCTTCCTCGGACGTTCGAGGACACGGCCCCGCCCGGCACCGTCCGGGCGGGGCCGCTTCGTTGTACGGTGACCCCCGGCGCCCGGGGAAGGCACTACGCCTGGAGGATGCCCGTGAGTACCTCGCGGGTGGCTGCGTAGAGGGGCGGAATCCCCTCGGAGGCGCGGAGGCGAGCCGAGAGGTTCTCGTCGTGCCGAAGGGGGAGGTCCGACGTGTAGTAGATGAATCGCAGATCCACGCCTTCCTCCACCGACCCCCGGTTCATCGACTGGACCACGTGGCGCAGGTAGTACGAGCCTTCCATCTCCAGGCCGATGCAGCGCCAGATGTGGCGGTTGAAGTGCAGCATGGTCCGGTTCTGCATGAGGGTGCCCGTGACCGTGAGCACGTTGCCGACGTGGACCTGTCGTGAGGGTAGCCGTCGGCGAAGCCGAGCGAGATCCACGGCGCTGTCCGAGCCCGGGATGGCGTGGTAGTGGTCGCGGTACTGCTCCACGAAGCCTGTCGCGACCAGCACGTCGCCCCGCTCTCCCACCAGCCCCCCGGCTTTCCCGAGGACATTGACGCTGGCGAGGTTGCGGCCGAACAGAGACACGAGGTTGGCGATGACGTGCTCCGCCTGCTCGCCGAAGGCATAGTCGATGTTCACGATGAGGGCCCGACCGCTGTCCGCACGATCGGGGATGCCCGGATCGTTGGTCTCCCAATCCACCTTCGCGACATCGATAAGTTGCACCGCGATGCCGGTGAAGGCCGTGTCGTCCAGGTGGAGGATCCCCGCGTTCCGCTCGGTCTCCCGCCGCTCCACGACGTCGGACTCATGGGCGACCGAGAAGTCGCGGGCCAGCGCATAGACGAGGTCGGAAGGGTCGTCCCAGGCTTCCTCGACGAGAGGATGCCCCGTCTCCCGTCCCCAGGCCAGAATGCGCTCGGAATGGGCACCGATCCACGGGCTCAGACAGTTGTGCACCGAGTGGGTGTTGCTGCTGATCACGTGCACCGCCACGTCGTCGGGCAGGTCCACGGGGTCGAAGCCCATGAGTTCCCGCGTGGCCGCCCCGATCTGCTTGCTCCACGTCTCCGCGTGGGCGCTGTTGTAGTTGTCCAGCTCCTTGTGGATCTCGATCCGGAAGTCCTCGTGGTGCAGAGCGAGTTCCCGGATGCGCTGCTCGGTGTCCACCGGCCATAGGCCGGAAAGCGCCTCGACGTCCTCGGGGGAAATGGCGTCGAGCCCACCTCCGTCTCGCACCCGACGCCTGATCTTGCGGGCCTCGATGGCATACAGACACAGGCAGCACACGAAGTCCACCAGGTCGGAGACGCCGTCTCGCACCAGGATCATGTTCTTTCCTGGCAACATCTCGTAGACCGCCCGTCGCCGCGCCGCGGTGGGCACTTGGACGAAGCGTGACTCGGGCCGGGCGTAGAGGTCGGGCAGGACGTCGGTGAGGTAGAACGCCAGCGTTCGCGTGAGATTCTCGGGCAGACGGCGGACCGCGTACGTCAGAGCGTTCACGTCCAACGTGCCCGGATCCGACGCCTCCGGGTGCAGTGCCGGCTCCAGGGCCTCGTAGAGCGGTACGAGGCGTTGGAGATCCACCGAGCCCCGCGCCACCTGCCGAAAGAGCTCGACGCGAAACCGGTCGAAGGGCGAGAAGATGCCCTGCTTGTCCCGCAGGATGTTGCCGAGGGACTGGGCGAAGGCGGTGGATTCGTGGACCAGGTCGAGGAACCGATCCCCGGGGATGGTGAGCGTCCGAACGGCAGTGTCCGCTCGGATCTCGACCCCTCTCGGCTCGCCGAAGAGCGCCGCGCGCTCCCCGAAGTAGTGTCCTTGCGTGACCGTACCGAGGACCCGTCGCTGTCCTTCGTCGTCGCCCACGACGAGCACGCGGCCGGAGAGGAGAAGGAAGACGGTGCGGTCCTCGGCATCCCCCTCTTCGACGAGCACGTCGTCGGGATCGTAGGTACGCTCCGACGCCGCCTGGGCCAACGCCTCACGATGAGGTCGAGCCAGGTATCGGAAGGGTATGATCTGGTCGAGCATCGGGGCAGGATAAGCCCTCCCACGGGGTGACGCACCCGTGCCGAGTCGGCATATTCAGAGCGTCGCCCGGTTCCCGTCGGCCCCGTCGTTTCTTCGGCGAAGTGGCCGCATCCACTGGCAGGCAGCCGTCCCCCGGTCGAGCCGACGACGCCCGCAGCCCTTCCCCACGCCCGGACACCTTGAACGTCATGAGCAGCACCCTCGAGAAGGAGATCGGGCGACGAAGGACCTTCGCCATCATCAGTCACCCGGACGCCGGGAAGACCACCCTCACCGAGAAGCTCCTCCTCTACGGAGGCGCCATCCGTGCCGCCGGTTCGGTGAAGTCGCGGAGAGCCCAGCGACACGCCACGTCCGACTGGCTGGAGATGGAGCAGGAGCGGGGCATCTCCATCACGGCGAGCGTGCTCCACTTCGACTATCAGGGGTTCCGTATCAACCTCCTCGACACCCCCGGGCACCAGGACTTCTCCGAGGACACGTACCGGGCCCTCATGGCCGCCGATTCGGCCATCATGCTTCTCGACAACCGGAAGGGCGTCGAGGCCCAGACCCGGAAGCTCTTCAGCGTCTGTCGGAAGCGTCGGCTCCCCATCTTCACCTTCGTCAACAAGTGCGATCGGGTGGGCGCCGACCCGCTGGGACTCCTCGACGACGTGCAGAGCGAGCTCGGAATCGACTGCTTCGTGTCGACGTGGCCCGTGCGGAAGGACGGTCATCTCGTGGGTGTGTACGACCGCGAGCGCGGGCAGGTATGGCTGTACGAGAAGACCGACGACCACGGGCAGTCACGACCGAAGGCCGCCTTGGTGTCGCTGGATTCGCCCGAGCTGGCGGAGGCCATCGGGGCCCAGGGGGTGGAGCGCCTCGGCGAAGAGGTGGAGCTCCTGGAGGTCGCCGGGACGCCGTCGGACCTGGCCGCCGTTGCGCGGGGAGAGGCGAGTCCCGTCTGCTTCGGTAGCGCGCTCACCAACTTCGGCGTCGACGTCTTCCTGGAGCGCTTCCTGTCCATCGCCCCACCCCCGGGTGCGAGGGAAGGATCCGACGGTCCGGTCGACCCCGTGAAGACCCCCTTTTCCGGCTTTGTCTTCAAGGTTCAGGCGAACATGGATCCGAGGCACCGCGACCGGGTCGCCTTCCTTCGGGTTTGCTCCGGCCGGTTCGAGGAGGGCACCGAAGCCGTGGTGTCCCGTACCGGAAAGACGCTCCGATTGGCCCAGCCGCAGGAGTTCATGGCCCGCGAGCGGGCTCACGCCGGGACGGACGCCGTCGCCGGAGACGTGGTGGGTCTGCTGGACCGCGGGAGCCTACGGGTGGGCGACACCGTGGCCGTGAGTGGAGCCATCGAGTACCCGGGTGTCCCCCGCTTCTCCCCGGAGCACTTCGCTCAGGTACACATCGAGGACGCGCTCCGCAGGAAACACCTGGACCGCGGCCTCCGACACCTGGCTGAAGAGGGGACCATTCTGCTTCTGTTCGCGCCTTCGCTCACCGGCCCCATTCCCATCGTTGGCGCCGTGGGAACGCTGCAGTTCGACGTGCTCCTCGACCGACTCGAGCGGGAGTACAGCGTCTCGGCGCGCCTCGAACGACTCCCCTTCCACTGCGCGCGGTGGGTCGTGGGCCCCGAGGCGACCATCGACAAGGTGGCGGGCGCCTACGGCCGACGTCTCGTGGAAGACGCGGATGGCGCGCCCCTCATCCTCTTCGACAACGAGTGGACCCTCCAGCGGAGCGTCGAGCAGGAGAAGGACCTCACCTTCCTCGACGTCCAGCCGCGCCGGACCGCGGCCGTCTAGACGGCGCCGAGACGGCCCGCGGCGACTACCACCCGCGTTTCGGCGACTACCTCGACCCGTCCACCACCGCGAGAGGAATGTCGCCGAGACCGCTGCGCTGAGGGTTCTGACGACCGTTGGTGGCGCCTCTCACGTTGGTGCTCACGTGGTCGAAGAGCTCGGTGAAGGTGACGATCCCGTTCCGGTCGAGGTCACCCTCGCCCCGTAGGCCCTCGAGAAGGAAGTGGGTGAACACGCCGTGACCGCCCCACCGCTCGTCCTCCAGGCTGTACTCGTTGGTGTCCGCCGCGGTCATCATCAGCCGGCGTGACGGACTGAAGAGCCCCTGGAAGCCTCCGGCGATGGGGTTGTGGCCCGAGCCTCCAACGAGGTCGCCGTCGGCGGCCCCCGCCGAGTGACACGCGTCGGCGATGACGAGGACTCGCTCCGCGGCGATCTGCCGGCGAAGCGCCGTCTTCACGTCCCACATGGGGAAGCCAGTGGCGGCGAGGGCGCCCAACTCGGCATCCGTCGGGAGGAGGTAGAGGTTGTCCGGTCGTCCGGGGTCGGGAGCGCCGTGGCCGGCGTAGTAGATGACCACGAGGTCGTCCCAGTCGGCCTGCTGTAGGAAGACGAAGAGCGCCTCCCGCATGGCCGCACCGGTCGCCTGCTCGTTCTCGAGGTACAGGACCTCGTCGAAGGGGCCGGCGGCATCGCTCTCCAGGAACTCCTTCACGGCCCGTGCGTCCGACGGGGCGAACTCGAGATCGGGGATGTCGTCGGAACGGTAGTCGCCCACGCCCACGACGACGGCCCACCGCTTGTCGATGCGGGGAGCGGCGATGGTCTGGACCGTCTGGCCGCCCCGACCCTGGGCCACGATCTGCACCGTGTCCTGGCTCACCGGCAGGTTGAAGTCCCTCTTGAAGCGCTGGGCACGGGACCCTTCCAGGCCGAGGCGTCGGATCTCCTCGTCGCTGATGGGCTCGATCTGCGCCGGTTGGCCGTGGACCTCCACAGAGCTGGCGTCGCCCACCACCACGCCTTCGAGACGAACCAGGTTCTGGACGTCCGACCGTCCCTGGCCCTTCCGAACCACCCCGATCCCACGGGTCGCGATGTCGTCGGTGGCCGGGAGCACGTCGGCTCGCAGCACGGCGAGGCCCGGTGCTTCGCCGGTGGCCCCTCCGCCGTTGGACGCCTGTGCCGACGCCGTCTTCGTCGTGGCGTCGAGGACGGAGCCGGGGTCGGGTACCCAGTACATGGCCTCCTGCCACGACCGGGATGCCCAGTCATTGACCACGGGACCGATGAACGCCTCGATGGCCTCCTGGGTGGCTTCGCGGATGGCCAGGGAGCGGGCCGCCTGATCCGTAGCCTCGATGGCACGGGCATCCGCCACGGCATCGGACACCACTTCACCGTAGTCGAGGCGGAGTGCCCGAACCGACACCTCCGTGGTGGCGGTGATGAGGTCGCCGCCGCCCGGAGAGGGTCGTGCCCCGTAGTCCGCGACGCCGAGGATCAGGACCTGGGCGCCCCAGTCGCGACCGAGCTGGGTCGCGGCCCCGTCGTTGCCGGCCATGGCGGCGGCAACGAGGGCCTGAGCCGCTTCGTCGATGGCGAGAGCCGGATCGATGACGGGGAAGCCGGCCTCGAGGAGGAACGACGTCATCTCCCGGGCGGCCACCTTCCCGCGCCCTTCTTCCTGGATGAACACCATCGTCCGTGGAAGCTCACCCTGGAAGACGATGTCCTGTGCCTCCAGGTGAGCCGATGCGACGAAAAAGCCGGCGAAGAACAGCATCGCCGGCCCGTGGATGCGTGAGACGGATCGAAGACTCATGAACCGTTACCTCCCCTCAAACGCTCGAGAGCCCGTCTCGCGTCGCGATGACTCGGATGGAGCTCCAGCGTGTTTTCGTATTGTTCAATGGCCTGGTCCACGTCGCCCTCGTCCTCGTAGGCGACGCCGCGGCTGAAGGCGATGGTCGCCGCCACGGGAATGGACTCTACCTCGGGCCGCGCCGAAGGCGGTACCAGGTCCAGGGACTGGCCGAACTCGTCCGCGAGGTCGACGACCACGGAAAAGAGCTCGGTGGTCTGATCGGACTTCTTCATGACGGAGACGATCTCCGACGTCTCCACGTCCACCGCCCGGATGTCCATGCGCAGGTTGTCGGCGATGCTGGTCACCTGCCCGTGGAGGACGTACTGCACGCCCAGCATCCGGCCGATCTCGATGGCCTCCTCCACGCGACCGGACAGGGACAGATCCTGTTCGCGAATGAGGTCCTGGATGCGGGCCCGCTCGACGATCCTCATCCCCGGACGGCCGCTGAATTCGGTCACGAGCATGGCGCTGATGGCCTTGCCCAGCTGCACGGACGCGCCCCCGTCGCCCATCATGAAGCTGCTGAAGTCCATGACGGCCACGGTGGGCTCGTCCTGACCCCGTAGGTCCGCCGCCCCCAGCGAAAGCGCCAGGGCACCGACCATGACGAGGGCTCGAATGCGCATTCGGTTCTCCTGCACAGGGAGAGGGCTCCCTGCCAACACTGGTCCGGGGGGGCACGAACGGCGGGCAAATGGGGGATATT
>CALJKZ010000037.1 GCA_937983085.1 uncultured Gemmatimonadales bacterium | reverse complement strand
GGAGGATGACCGTGACCGTGGACAGACTCCGGTACCGCTGTTGGAGCGGATAGTAGATGTCGAACGGTGCCGGTACGACCTCGTTGGTGCGGCCGGAATGCTTGGCGTCCGATGCCACGCCGACGATTTCGGCCCATGGATTGCGTTCTCCGCCATAAGGCGATCCGACTGGAACGAAGTTGCGGACCTGCTTCCCGATGGGACTCTCACCGGGCCACAGAGCATGAGCCAGCGACTCGGACACGACCGCCACGGGCGGGTCGCTGTCGCCGTCCTGAGAGGTGATCCCGCGACCGGACCGGAGTTGGATCCCCATGGCCTCGAGCGCCCACGGCGAGATGTTGTGATACCGAGTGATGAAGGCCTCACTCTGCGAAGCCACCACCTCTCCCTCCCGAACCAGAGTCGTCCTGTTTCCTGAGAATCCCGGAACGGAGGGTGCCCAGAGCGCGAGAGGCCCGACCCCGTCTCGACTCGAGAGCTGTTCGTTGAGGAGGCGAGCGAATCGCTTCTGGTCCTCGGCAAGAGGGTAGCGGGTCGAGGGTAGTTGGATGGTGACCGCGGTCCTGTCGTCCACGTCGAGACCGATCGGGTCGTTCTGCAGCGTCGCGAGACTGCGTCCCATGATGAACGCGACCGCGACGATGGCGGTTGCGACGGTGAGCTGGAGGAAGGCCACCGTGCTCTGGGTCCGGCTCGTTCGACCGGTGGAGCCCGCGGACTCGGAGCCCAGAATGGGGCCGGCTGGTGCCACCCAGGAAGTGACCGCCGATACCGCGGTTACCGAAACCACCACACCAGCGGCAATCAGAACGGAGGTTGACTCGTCCAGGCCGGTCTCGACGAAGGGCGGGAGGCTGAGCGGATTCGAAGCACGAAAAACGCGCATGAGCATGTCGGCGAGCACCACAGCCCCGACGGACGCCGTGATCCCCAGGGCCACACCTTCGAGTGTGCCGGTCCGAGCAAGGTCGGCGCGACTCGCGCCCAGCGCCCGTCGGATCGACCGTGCCCGACCCCCGCGGAGGGCACGACTCGTCAGAAGCGAAAACGTATTGGCCAGCGTTACGAGAGCCAGAAAGACGCAGGCTCCAGCCAGAGCGGCGAGCGGCAGTCTCAGATCACCGAATAGCTGCTCACGAAGCGGGAGGACGCCAATGCCGAAGTCTCGATTCGAGTCCGGGTACCGCTCTTCCATCTCTCCCGCCAGCCCCTCCAAGCGGGTGATCGCCGACTCTGGAGTGTGCGGGTCCGCGAGCGTTGCATACACACGGAAGTAGCGCCCGGATCGATTGTCGAGGAATCCAACCGGGACGGGTAGAATCGAGGTTCCAAGGGGGAGCCAGACCTCGGGAGGGAAGAAGGCCCCACTCACATCCACGAAGGTGCTGTCAGCGATACCCACGACCGTGAATGACCGTCCGTCCAGGGTGATGGAGCTGCCCACCACGCTGGGGGATCGGCCGAAGGCTCGCTCCCACAAACCATGGCTGACGACAGCCACATCCGCGCCCGCCTCTGGTCGCGTCTCCTCCGGCGAAAAGAAGCGTCCGACCACCGGATTGAAGCCGAAGACATCCGCGTAGGATGACTCGACGAAGTTGGCGTTCAGCGCCTGCGCACCGGCCTCCGTCTCCAGCACCACGGTCTGGAAATTCCTCACGACCGTGTAGTGTTCGTAGAGATCGGAAGCGCTGCGACGCCATTCGTCCGCATTGAGCCACGAGACGGTCACCCGGTTCTCGGGATCGCGACCCACGGTCTCAGCCAGCCGGACGATCTTGTCCGCGTTCGGGTAGGGCAGCCCCCGGTCGAAGAGGCCAGCCGCCATCGACGCGACGGCGAGGAGGGCCCCGAAGCTCACCACCAGCCCCGTCAAGACGAGCACGACCAGGCGAGGCGTGGTGGCGAGACTGCGGAGCAACTTCCACGCTGAGGCGGCCACGTAGGTGGCGCCGCGGCCGAAGGGCGTCACCACCACGGCGAACGGAGCGGCCACCTCACGCGGCGTCGACCGCTCGTGAATCGTAGTAGCGCTGCTGGATGCTGGAGTACCCGAGCTCCAGGCGGAGAAGTCCGAGCTGGCCGACCCGGTAGGACTCTTGCCAGCCGAAGAACCGTAGTGCGGCCAAGACGTCGTTCCCCATCGGGATCGACTCGTCGATGGGCTTGCCGAGGACCGCCTCGTCTGCATGGACCAGGGCCTCACCCAGAGCGTCTGATACGTGCATCCAGGCGTCGTGGAGCGTTGTCAGAGCGGGAAGGGACGTCGTGTCCGAGGGGAGCGATACACCGTCGTAGATGCCGTCGACGGGGTTAGGCACCTCGGCTCCGAGTTTCCGCAGGAGCATGTGCCGCGTGCCGACCATCTGTCCGACAAGGTCTCGGACGGTCTGTTCCGTGCCCGAGAAGGGGCCGCGAACGGCATCCTCCGGAGTCACGTCTGCGATCGAGACGCGCACGAGGGTGGAGTTGAAATCGAAACGGATCTTCAGGGACTGGTCGACCGACTGCATGCTGTCGCTCCTTGCGAGGGTGTTGCTGTCAAACGCGCACCACAGCTACGCGGTCTCGGCTCCCCCGGATACGCGGCGTCGGAAGAGCCAGACGTGCCACGGACCCAAGAGGACCGGCAGCCCCAACTCGATGAACATGACGATGGTGGCCAAGGAGGACTGCGGCGCTACGAAGAGGTGGGAGTAGGCCCTTCCCAGGCCGCCCAGGAACAGCACCGCGAGGTGGAGTCGAAACAGGCCGACGTACGAGCTCGGCGAGAGCATCATGTAGATCACAGCGAGCCCCCACCCGAGCATCATCGCGTACAGGAAGCGAAGCGTACTGTCGAAGCCCATCGCCGCG
>CALJKZ010000036.1 GCA_937983085.1 uncultured Gemmatimonadales bacterium | reverse complement strand
GTCGAGGACGACGAGGTCGGCCAGCTTCCCCGGGACCAGCGAGCCCAGGTCCCCTTCGAGGCCGAGGGCGTCGGCGCCGAAGATGGTGGCGATCTTCAGCGCCTCGTGGGGCGTCATCCGGTCCGAAGCCCCGGTGAGCCACAGCTCCCAGTGATAGCCCAGACCCTGGAGCTGACCGTGGCTGCCCACGCCGGCGCGACCCCCGGCCTCCACGAGATCGTCGAGGAAGTCGGAGATCTCCCCATGGATGTACTGGCTCTCGTCGAACCACCCGGGGACGCGACGGGCAGCCTTGCGGTAGATCTCCTCGAAGGGCGTGAACGTCCGGAGCTTCTCGTCACGGAGGACGTCGGTGGTGGTGTAGAACAGGTTCTCGGCCCAGGGGCCGCCGTACGTCACGACGATGGTGGGCGTGATGGCCATGTTGGACTGGGCCACCAACTCCACGACGTCGTCGTAGAGGGGCACGCCCGGAAGGTTGTGCTCGGTGCCCGAGTACCCGTCCTGGGCCATGGTGAGGTTGAGCCGTAGGTCCAGGCTGCCTTCAGTGGTCGGCATCAACTCGAGTTCACGGGCGGCCTGGATGATCCACTGCCGTACCTCGCGATTGCCGGCCCCGTACATCTTGATGGTCTTCGTGTCGAAGTAGTCGGCGTAGCGCGCCAGGACGTCCCGCGCCTGGTCGAGGCTCCGGATTCTCTCTCCGGAGAAGACGCCCTGTCCCGTGGAGTAGATCCGCGGTCCGAGCATGGTGCCCGCCCGGACGAAGTCCTCGTACGTGATGACGTCGCTGGACCCGGTCTGGGGGTCGCGGGCGGTGGTCACACCGTACGCGAGGTTCGCGGCGTACGACCACGGCTGGGCACGGTGGACGTTGAACGAGGCCCGCAGGTGGGCGTGGGTATCCACGTAGCCCGGCAGGATGGTCCGGCCCGTCATGTCGAATCGGCGCGCATCACCGGGAATGGAGACACTCCCGCTCGGCCCGACGGCGACGATGCGGTTGTCCCGGACGACGATGTCACCCCGCTCGATGACCTCGTCTCCTTCCATGGTGACGATGCGCGCGCCTGTGAGCGCCACCACGCCCCCGGGGATGTCCCGATCGACGCTGATGCGGATGCGGTGTTCCTGGGGCTCGTACCGATCCGGCCCGTCGTCGGCTTCCTCCTCGTCCTCCTGTTCCTCCTCTTCGTCCTCGTCCTCCTGGTCCCGGGCAGCGGCGACGCTGTCGGCGAAGGCCTCGGCGTCATCGAGGTCGGCCACGAACCAGGCGTTGCCCAGGGCCCAGTGGATCTGGCGACCGTCCGACCCCCAGGCGGGAAACTGCCCGCCGATGTCGGTGAGCTGCATGGCCGGGAAGGACGCGTTGTCGGGGTTGGCCACCGAGATGGTCGGGGCCTCTCCTCCCACACCACGCGGCACGGTGACCACATACAGGTGGTTGCCCACCTGGGCCAGCGCCTGGTCGCCCTGCGGAGCCATGATGATGCTGCTGGCCGACGGTCCCGGCCCGCCACCCGTGCTGCCCCCACGTACGTGGACGTGCTCCCGGCGATCCGTACCGTCCCAGCGCATGGAGACCAGGCCGGTGCCCCCTTGGTAGGCATAGATCCGATCCGGATCCTGGCTGAAGTGGGGTCCTTGGAGGCCACCCACCGGCGCGATGCGCGTCGCCTCGCCGCCGGCGCTGGGGAACCAGACCAGGTCCACCGAACCTCCGGGCACGCCCTGAGTGAGCGCCTCCTCGTAGGCCCGCTGGGGTCCTCGCACGGCCACGATGCGATTGCCGTCCGGTGACCATACCGGCTGCGTGTAGTACGCCGGTTGCCCGGTGACCTGGGCCAGGCCGCCTCCGTCGGCACCCACCGTCATCAGGTGCCCACCCGTCCCCTCGGCGTACGTCACGAAGACGATGCGCTCGCTGTCGGGCGACCACGCCGGCATGGCAGCCACGGCATCGGCGTCGCCCAGGCGGCGGGGCGTTCCGTCGGGACGATCCATGACGTAGAGGTCGCCCATGACGGTGAAGGCCAGGCGCCGACCGTCGGGCGAGGGGGCCACGTCACGAATCTGCTTGGCGATGAACGTGGGGGTGTCCTCGATGGGGTAGTCGAAGTCCACCTCCGGTCCCATGGGCAGGTTCGGCGTGACCTCGAAGGGAATCTCGCGGGGCGCCGAACCGTCTACGGGTACGCGCCAGATCTTGCCGCCGTAGAAGGTCACCACCTCTCGTGAGTCGGGCGTGAAGCTCATCCCCGGATAGGCGTCCCGGGCGGCTCTCGACTCCTGCTCGTCACGCTGGACGGGGAACGCGAGCCACCGCTCGTCGCCCGTCTCCAGGTCGCGGATCCTCAGCGCGGTCTCGGCGATGTGCCGGCTTCCGTACACGAGCCAACGACCGTCAGGCGAGAGCGTGGGCCGGAAGGCCCCTCCGTATCGCCCGGTCATCGACGAGTTGTCGCCGGTGTCCCGGTCGTAGACCCAGAGCTGGTAGTCGGCACCAGGGGAGTTGTACTGCCACGTGCCGGTGCGACGCGCGTACCAGATGTACCGCTCGTCGTCGCCGAAGGCGGCGCCGGTGGTCCGCGCGTTGTCCGGCTCCTCGATGAGCTGAACCCCGCTTCCCCCACGCCGGTGGTACATCCAGAGCTTGCCCTGCCCCGGAGACTGTCGGGTAGCCACGATGTAGTCGCCGTCGGGCGTCCATTCCGGAGACTGGTACGCGCTGTTCTCTCCCCGGGTGATGCGGGTGGTGTCCACGCCGTCCACGGAGATCACCCAGACGGCGTCACCCCCGCTCCGGTCGCTGACGAAGACGACGCGCTCGCCGTCGGGGCTGAACCGGGGCTGTCCGTCGAAGGCCATTCCGCGGGTCAGCGGCTCTGCCGTACCGCCGGAGAAGGGCATGAGGTAGAGGTCCCCGAGGAAGTCGAAGACGATGGACTCCCCGTCGTGGCTCACGTCTAGAGAGATCCACGACCCCTCGGTGAAGGTGCCC
>CALJKZ010000035.1 GCA_937983085.1 uncultured Gemmatimonadales bacterium | reverse complement strand
GCCTCGGGGAACGGTCAAAACCGGCCAGTGAGGAACGCTTCAAAACCGGCCAGTTGAGCCAGGCGACCGCGGACGTTGACACCGCGAGGGGCAGAGCGCCCGCTCGGGGGGATGGGCAACGTCTTGAAGACCGAGAAGCAGGAGCAAGTCCGTGCGCTGGGGCGACTTGGGTGGTCGCTTCGTCGCATCCAGGACGCGACCGGAGTCCACCGGGACACCGTCCGGCGCTACCTGGAGGCGGCCGGGATCCCGATCCGCGAGCCGCGGAAGAGGCGGCTGGTCACGGGGCCGGCTTCAAAACCGGCCAGTGATCCGACCGCCGACCCCGAGCAGCCGCGGCGGCCCAGCAAGTGTGAGCCGCACCGTGAGACGATCGAGCACGCGATCGGCCGCGGCCGGAATCTGGTCAGCATCTGGCAGGAGCTGGTCGAGCGTCACGGCTTCGACGGCAGCTACGAGTCGCTGAAACGATTCGCCCGGCGGCTTCAGCCCGACCTCGGCAAGGTCGCGCACCCGCGCATCGAGACCGCGCCGGGGCTCGAGGCGCAGGTCGACTACGGCGACGGCCCGATGGTCCGGCACCCTGAGACCGGCAAGTATCGCCGCACTCGCCTGTTCGCCCTGACGCTCGGCTACAGCCGCAAGGCGGTCTTCCTGCTTGCGTGGAAGTCGAGCTCGATGACGTGGTGCGAGCTGCACGAAGAAGCCTTCCGCCGGCTCGGAGGAGCGCCGAAGACGATCGTGCTCGACAACCTGAAGGAGGGCGTGATCAAGCCCGACGTCTTCGACGCGACGATCAACCCGCTCTACCGCGACATGCTCGCGCACTACGGCGTCGTCGCGCTGCCGGCGCGAGTCCGTCATCCGAATCGCAAAGGCAAGGTCGAGTCCTCGGTCGGTTTCGCGCAGAAGACGCCGCTGCGCGGCCTGCGCTTCGAGTCGATCGAGGAAGCGCAGCAGCACCTCGACCAGTGGAATGACCGCTGGGCGGACACGCGCATCCACGGCACTACCAAGCAGCAGGTCGCCGCGATGTTTGCCGAGGAGAAGCCGTCGCTGCAGACGCTGCCCGCCGAGAGCTTCCGCTACTACGAGCACGGCGCTCGCGCCGTGCACTCGGACGGCTGCGTCGAGGTCGCGCGCGCCTACTACGCAGTGCCGCCGCGCTGGATCGGGCTCACCGTGCACGTGCGCTGGGACAAGCGATTCATCCGGATCCTCGACCCCAAGACCGGCACGCTGATCCGCGAGCACCTGCGCACGCTCGCTGGCCGGTTTCGCATCGATCCTCGGGATCGCAGCCCGAAGACGCCCGCGAGCGTCGAGCAGCTGCTCAACCGCGCACGGCACGCCGGCAAGCACGTCGGCCTGCTCTGCGAAGCCATCGAGCAGCAGCGCAAGCAATTCGGCGCACGCGAGATCCACGGCGTGCTCTCGCTGGTCAAGAAGCACGGCTTCCAGCTCGTCGACGAGTGCTGCGTCACCGCGCTCGAGATCGGGGCGCCGCGCTACCGCACGGTCCGAAAGCTCGCCGAACGACGTCCCCAGTCTCCTCCGTTGCGCCAGGTCGACGCGCTGATCCGCGACTTGACGCACTACCGCCAGATCATCGAAGACCACCCATGAATCAGATCGAACTTGACCGCTCTCTCCGACGTCTCCGCCTCTCCGGCATGGCCGACACGCTGTCGACCCGCATCATCGAAGCGCAGTCCGAGCGCGTGACGCATCACGACTTCCTCGCCACGCTCGTGCACGACGAGCTCAATCGGCGGCAAGACCGCCTGATCGATCGGAGGATCAAGAAAGCCGGCTTCCGCGACCGCAGCAAGACGCTCGACGACTTCGACTTCGCCTTCAACGCGAAGATGAACCGCCAGCTCGTCTTCGAGTTGGCGAGCTGTCGCTTCGTCGGCCTGCGCGAGGACGTGCTGCTGCTCGGCCCGCCAGGCACCGGCAAGAGCCACCTGGCGCAGGCCATCGGCATGGCTGCAGCGCACCAGGGCTTCCACGTGCTCTACAAGGAGGCGCACGTGCTCGCGGAAGAGCTCGCCGACGCGACGCTCGACGGCACACGGCGCGACTACATGAAGGCGGTCAGCGCCGCTCAGCTGCTCATCGTCGACGACCTCGGAATGCGCAAGCTGCCGGCGACCGCCTCCGAGGACCTGCTCGAGGTGATCATGCGACGCTACGAGCGGGCCAGCACGATCGTCACTTCAAACCGGCCAGTCGAAGACTGGGGCAAACTGCTCGGCGACACCGCCGCCGTGTCCGCGATGCTCGACCGACTGCTCCATCACTCGAACGTCCTCAAGTGTGGGCCGAGAAGCTGGAGGACCAGAACCGACAAGAAGGGCGGCTCCGCCGCGTGACCCGGCCCTTGCGCCACGAACATCAACTGCTACACCGAACATGTCCGCGTCGTCCGAATGGCCGGTTTTGAAGCGACCGCAACTGGCCGGTTTTGAACCGTTCCCCGAGGACATCGCCGATTCGAAGGCTCTCTTGTGTCGTCGCTGACACTTCGGATCGGTCGATGGAGAAGTACGTAAAGAACCCGCATCCAGTCATCTCTCGCCTCTCGACCTTGGACACCTCAAACTGCCGGCGGAGGGCAGCCAGGATGGGATGCTCTCCTGCAAGCAGCATCTCCATGACACGCCGCTCAAGATCCATGAGGTCCCTGGTCATGGTGTTCTGAATGCCGTTCCGGTATTTGCCACACCGTCGACGACCATGCCGCGCACGGTGACGTTCGTGCCCCCGATGTTCACCACGGTCTCAAACTTCCCGGTCAACTTGCCTGCGTCAACCGCGGCCTGCGCACCTCTCTCCATGGCACCAAACGCGGCCTCCCTTGATCCCGTGGCGCGCACAACATCGTCGAGGTTGCGCCCCGCCTTGTCGAAGATGTGATGCAGCTTGCTGGCGTCTACCGCCTTCGCTCCCCCCCTTGCGGCAAGGAGGGAATCGGACGCGAGTTGATCGTACGTCGGCGCGCATCCCCGGTGCAGTTCGAGGGTTAGCGAGGGCTCGACCCCGACGTGGGACTCGTCTGCGAGGTCGAAAGCCCAGACGCGAGTTTCAGCTCCCGCAGCCGTGCTCGCCGACGCGATCCCCGGGACGAGCAGGCTCGCCAGGAGCAGAACGGCCTTGAGCAGAACCTGCGCTTGCTTGACCATCTATCGCACACCGCTTCTGTCAGCGAAGACCAGGACGTACACCAGAGACCCTCGCTTGCGCTCCGGATACTCGGCGACGTACGCACTTGCCTTGTCACAACTGCGAGCCGAAAAGGCCTCAAGCGACTCCTCTTGGTCTCGATCACAGGCCCATGTGTCGTAGGTCGGCACCCACCTTTTTCCTTGGCGCATCCACACGTCTCCGCCCAGAATGGCGAATTGGGCATCGCGGGCGAGCCGGATCACTTCCAGGGCATCCTCACGACACCACGCAACGTCCTCGACGCCCTCTGATGCCAACGGCACCGCACGCGAGACGATCGCGGGGGGGATGAGACCATAGGGAACGGTAT
>CALJKZ010000034.1 GCA_937983085.1 uncultured Gemmatimonadales bacterium | reverse complement strand
ACCGAGGCGGCCCAGCGGATCATCGACGACGCCGTCCAGATCCTCGGAGGCAGGGGCGTCATGGCTGAGCACCCCGTCGATCGGTTGTACCGCTCCATCCGGTCTCTCCGCATCTATGAGGGGACAACCGAGATCCAGCACCTCATCATCGGGGGGCGCATGGTCGCCGACGCCAAGGCCGGGTCGCCGTCTTGAGGATCCTCGTTACAGGGGGCGGGCCGGCCGGTCTCTACTTCGCCATCCTCATGAAGCGGGCCGACCCCACCCACGAGGTCGTACTCGTCGAGCGAAATCGGGCCGACGACACCTTCGGCTTCGGTGTCGTCTTCAGCGACGCCACCATCGCAGAGGTCGAGGGGGCCGACCCCGAGACATACCGGGCGGTCACCGACCATTTCGTCCGGTGGGACGACATCGATGTCCACTACCGGGGTGAGCTCATCCGCTCGACGGGTCACGGTTTCAGTGGCATGAGCCGGCAGACGCTCCTCACCGTGCTGCAGGGCGAGGCGCGCGGGCTGGGCGTCGACCTGCGCTTCGAGACGGAGATCGTGGAGGTCGGGGGGAGCGCTTCGCACGACCGGCCTACGGTGTCGTCGCCGGGGGGGCATTCTCTGCTCCGCCTGGACGCGGGCGAGTGGGACCTGGTTGTGGCCGCTGACGGTGTCAACTCGACGGTCCGGGACGGGATGTCCGACGATTTCGGTCCCACAGTGGATCTGCGTCCCAACCGCTTCGTCTGGCTGGGGACGACGAAGCCCTTCCCCGCGTTCACCTTCTACTTCAAGGAGAACGAGCACGGGCTTTGGCGCGTCCACGCGTATCAGTACGAGGAAGGTCGCTCGACCTTCATCGTCGAGTGCACTGACGAGACGTGGGCGGCGGCCGGGATGGACGAGGCGTCGGAGGACGAGACGCTGGCGTACTGCACCGAGTTGTTCGGCGAGGAGCTCGACGGCCACGAGCTGATCCCGAACAAGAGCGTGTGGCGGAGCTTTCCCACTGTTCGCTGCGCGCGCTGGTCGAAGGGCAATGTCGTGCTGGTGGGAGACGCGGCCCATACCGCCCACTTCTCGGTGGGGTCGGGAACGCGGATGGGCATGCTCGACGCCATTGCGTTGCGCGACGCTCTCGTGGACGGAGACGAGGCAGCGGCTCACGGATCGATCAACGTCGCCGCCGCTCTCGAAGCGTATGAGGCCGATCGTCGGCCGGCGGTGGAGTCCCTCCAACGGGCGGCCCAGGCCAGCCTCGAGTGGTTCGAGGACACGGAGCGGTACATCGACCTGGACCCTCTCCAGTTCACCTTCACCCTCCTCACCCGCTCACTGCGCATCACCCACGAGGACCTGAAGATTCGGGATCCGGACTTCCTCGCTCGCATGGACGCGTGGGTTGCAGCAGAGGCCGCGGACCAGTCGGGATGGACGGTGCCTCGAGACCCATCGCCGCCACCGATGTTCACTCCGTTCAGGCTCCGCGACCTCGTGGTCCCCAACCGGGTGGTCGTCTCCCCCATGTGCCAGTACACCGCCGTGGACGGCACGGTGGGCGACTGGCACCTCCAGCATCTGGGGAGCCGCGCCATCGGCGGAGCAGGACTGGTGTACGCGGAGATGACCGACGTTTCGCCGGAGGCCCGGATCTCACCGGGATGCGCGGGCCTCTACAAAGACGAGCACGTCGGCGCCTGGAAGCGCATCGTCGAATTCGTTCACGGGCACTCGCATGCAAAAATCGCCATGCAGCTCGGGCATGCTGGACGAAAGGGGGCCACGAAGAACCTCTGGGAGGGCGACTCGGAGCCGCTGGAGGACGGCGAATGGGAGATCGTCTCGGCCTCACCCATCCCGTACTTCCCCGACCGAAGCCAGACCCCCCGTGAGATGACCCGGACGGACATGGACGAGGTCGTCGCCGACTACGTCCAGGCCACAGAACGGGCGGTGGAGGCCGGCTTCGATCTGCTCGAAGTCCACATGGCGCACGGCTACCTTCTGGCTTCGTTCATATCGCCGCTCACCAACGAGCGCGAGGACGAGTATGGGGGCGCCCTCGAAGACCGCATGCGCTTTCCATTGGAGGTCTTCGATGCCTGTCGGGCGGTGTGGCCGGACGACCTCCCCATGGCCGCCCGCATCAGCGCAGTGGATTGGGCGCCGGGAGGCATGATGCCCGAAGATACGGTCGAAGTCGCCAGACTCCTCGAGGCCCACGACTGCGACGTGGTCGATGTCTCCTCAGGGCAGACGGTGCCGTATCAGCGCCCCAGGTACGGCAGGCTCTTCCAGACGCCCTTCGCCGACCGGATTCGTCACTGAGTCGGCATCGCGACGATGTCGGTGGGCAACATCTCGTCGTGGATGGACGTCAACACCATCGTCGCCGCCGGACGTGCCGACTTGTGTTTGATCGCCCGGGCGCACCTTTTCGATCCGTATTGGACGCGTCATGCGGCGTACATGCTGGGCTACCCTCTGCCCTGGCCTGACCAGTACAAGTCCGTGGAACGGTACACGCCTCGGTTCGAGTTCCACTTCGGTGGGGAGTAGTCCGTGGACATTCGCACGAAGTTGGTCTTCACCTTCGTCGCGGTCGCCCTTTCGAGTATGGCCGCCCTCGCCTACACGGCGTACCAGACGGTGGCGGGACAACTCCAAGCCGCGCGAATCACGCAGCTCGAGGGTCTGGCATCATTCAAGGTCGGTTCCCTCGAGAGCATCGTGGAGAGTTGGTCCGACCTGCTGAGCCTCGTAGCCACCCGTGACCAGATCCGAACGACGCTCGCCGCCTACAACCAGTCGTCCGCGGCCGCCGATTCGGCCCGGCTTCGTGCGCTCCTCGACAACGTCCGTCGCGCATCGCCCACCTTCCACGAGCCCGACGGGCAATCGCCTGGTGTGGTCGGGTCCCGAACCCGGCCATCCGGCTGCCGAGCTGGATCTCCTCGGGCGCTTCGACGACAGCCGGCCGTGGTACATCGGTGTCGTCTTCCCCGAGGGCGGTGAGATGCCCCTTGCCAGCATGGCGGCGCCCATCGACCTGGACGGCGCGCGCCTCGGCTACCTCCACGCCCTCTTGAGCCTCGATGAGATCATCCAGATCTCGAGTACTCACGAAGGACTCGGGAGGACGGGAGAGACGATGGTCGTGGCCCTCGATGGAGACGTCGAGCGCATCATCCATCCCGTGCGCGCCGCCCCCGTCGCCGGCGACTCCACCTTCGACCCCAGCCGATACGAAGGCAGCGGCTTGCGCGTCGGGCCCGGCGACGCCGCGGCGCTCTCCCTTCAGGACCCGGGAGTCAGCTTCGCCGGCGGTGTCACAGACTACCGCGGACAGGAGGTCTGGGCCGCCACCGAGTACCTGTCCGACACCGACTGGGGTGTGCTCGTCAAAGTAGATGCCGCCGAGCAGATGGAGCCTATTCTGCAGGTCCGGGACCAACTTCAGCGCATCGCCATCATCCTGGCGGCCTTCGCCATCGTGGCCGCATTCGTCATCGGCTTTCGAGTGGCCCAGCCGATCCTCGAGCTCTCGGCGGCCGCCGACCGGATCAGTGGGGGCGACCTGTCGGCCCGGTCGGGTGTCCAACGGGAGGACGAGGTCGGCCTCCTCGCGAGGACCTTCGACGAGATGGCCGAAGGACTGGAGGAGCAGGTGCGTCTTCTCACGGAGTATCGCCAGTTCTTCGACATGTCTCTGGACATGATGTGCATCGCCGCCACGGACGGGTACTTCAAGCAGGTCAACGAGGCCTGGACCCGGGAGTTGGGCTGGTCCGAGGAAGAACTGCTCAGTCGTCCGTTCGTCTCCTTCGTGCACCCTGACGACGTGCAGAAGACGATCGACGAGGTGGCCAAGCTCGACAAAGGGATTCCGACGGTCCAGTTCGACAATCGCTACCTCCACAAGGAAGGTACCTATCGGGTTCTCCGGTGGCGGAGCACACCGGAGCAGGGGACGGGCAGGCTCTACGCCATCGCCCGGCTGCAGCCTAAGGAGTCCTCACAGGGTGAAGGGGGCGCCCCCTGACGGACTTCACCTACCTCGGGCTCGTTGCCGGATTCATCTACCTCCTCATGGGCGGCGACCTACTCGTGCGCGGGGCCGTGGCACTCGCTCGCCGGCTCAACGTTCCCCCGGTGGTCGTTGCGGCCACGGTGGTCGGATTCGGGACGTCCCTGCCAGAGATGATCGTGTCCATTCAGGCGACCATCACGGGAGTCCCCGACCTGATCCTGGGGAACGTCGTGGGCAGCAACATCGCCAACGTCCTCCTCGTCGGCGGTGCCTCGGCGGTGGTGTACCCTCTTCTCCACGAGGACAAGGAGGTCCGCCGGAATGTCCTCCTCATGTGGGGCTCCCTCCTCGCCTTCTCTGCCTTCGCCGCCACCCGCGACATCGGAGCGATCGACGGAGGCATCCTTCTGGCCGCGTTCTTCGTGATGATGGCCGCGACTGCCCGCTCCACCATCCAGGCGGGGGTGGACTCCGATCCTTCGACACCCCTCGACTGGATACTCGGTATTCCCAGCCGGATGATCGTGCTCGTGATGTTCATCGTCTTCGGCACCGCCATGCTCCCTCTCGGGGCGAACCTCCTGGTGGATTCGGCAGTCGAGATCGCTCAGCGCTTCGCGGTGCCGGAGGCCGTCATCGGGCTGACGGTTCTCGCCGTGGGTACGTCGTTGCCGGAGCTGACGACGACGGTGCTGGCGGCCATGGAGAAGCGCTCCGACGTCGCCATCGGGGCTATCGTCGGAAGCAACACCTTCAACATCCTGACGATCATGGGGCTCACCGCCACGATCAGCCCCGCACCGATCCAGGTTTCGAGCCGGATG
>CALJKZ010000033.1 GCA_937983085.1 uncultured Gemmatimonadales bacterium | reverse complement strand
TGGTCCGTGCACCTCGAACAACCCCGCCGCCGCTACCCCCTTCCCGGGCGAGTTGGCCAGAGATGCCTGCGACGCCGCCGGCGGGGCAGGGTACCCGACGGCCAAGGTCCCGGTGGCCAATGGGGAGTTCGGCGCCGGATGCGGCTCGGCGGACGGCCACTGGCGTGAATCGGTGATGGATACCGAGTTGATGACTCCGTTCATCGATGGCGGTGTCCTCAACCCCATGAGCGCCATCACCATCCAGTCCATGGCCGACCTGGGTTATCCCGTGGACGTCGGTCTCGCCGATCCGTTCACACTGCCTGGCACCGGGCCGCAGGCGGTCGCACCGAGCGCCGAAGGTGGGCCGGGCAGCGGCATCATCGACCTCGGCGACGACCTTTACCGTGGCCCTGTCTTCGTCATGGATCCCGGCGGTCGGGTCGCACGCGTCATCAATGGCCGTGAGGACAGACGATGACAGCACGGGCCGTCACCTTCGGCCTCCTGGTGGCCGCCACGTCGGCGTGCGGCGGTGCGGCTACCATGGAGGAGCCACCGCCGGAGCCGGTGCTGGATCAGGTGGTGGAAACGCCCCGACCGTCAGCGGCCCCGTCCTGCGAACCGGCGGAGGGCGTGCTCACGGCGTCGGACGCACTTCCGTCGGGCGCCTCGGAGTACCGTCTGGTGCTGGTTCGCGGTGACGCCGACGGACGCCCCGCGTGGGCGTCGGGACGGCTCTCTCTCGAGCCCCGAGCCCCCGAATACCGGCAGGTGCGTGATTGGACGGCGCCGCTTCAGGGGACCACCGACGTCGACGTCGCCCGCGTGGGAGCCCACGACACGGGAGCCCTGGACAGCGAGGATCCGCAGGCGCCGGGCGTGCTCGTCCTTCAATCGGCGGGTACGGACCCCATGATCCTCCTCCGTCTCGGCGCATCGGCGAACCGCACCGATCAGACCGCGTTCGACGGGGCGTTCACCGTCCTCACCGTGCGGATGGTGGACGACGACGGGTTCGCCGGAAGCTGGAGGAGTGGAAGCTTCGGCAACGAGGTGCAGGGCTACTTCTGCGCGTCGGCGGCGAGTCCTTAGGTCGTAGTCCTCAGGTCGTAGACCCCCGGGCGCGCTGCACCGCGCTCCACGCGAGCGCCAGGTGCCCGGGTAACGCCAAGGCGAAGAACATGGCGTTGGCGTGCCGGGACATGGGCAGGAGCTGCCAGGCCAAACCGAGCAGCGCGATGCCCGCCGTCGCCAAGGCCAGCCCCCGCATGAGAGGCGTCCATTCGGGTCGCCCACCGCGGATCGCTACGAGAACCGCCAGCCCGAGGAGCAGGGGATGGAAGAGGAAGAGGTTCTCGTTCCAGTAGGCGAAGCCGTGATCGGTGAAGAGCAGGAGGATGAGCAGTGTCCCGGCGAGCCCGCCGAGCAGGAGCCATGCGCACCCGAGGCCCAGCAAAGTCCTGCGGAGGAGGGCCGACGACCGCGCGGGGTGGCTACCGAGCCCGAGGAACACGGCAGCGGGGATCAGCCCGAGGAGCCCGTACACCCATAGCCAGCTCGGTGGTGTCGTCGCCACGGGAGACCGGGTCGACGACACGGCCACCTCCTCGGACAGAACGAGGGGTGTCGTCGTGCCGTCGTCGCGGGTGACCACCACGCTCCTGATCTCGTCCCGGAGCGTGAGGGGCAGGAACATCTCCTCCCACACCGAGATGGGCTGGTCGGTGGGCGTGCCCAGCAGCATGTCCATCCCCGTGTAGATGAGCGGATCCACCTGGGTCAAGCGGCGGGTGTGGTGTCGGTACGAGGTACCGGTTTCGACGCCGCCGAAGGTGTCTTCCAGCACGCCGCCGAGGACCCGGTCGAGCAGGTCCCGAACCCGGGTGCTGCAGTTGTCGAGAAAGTAGTGGTACGTGTAGTCGCGGTTCTCGGGCCGCGCGTTGATCTCGGCCAGGCGCTGGAGCTCGAGCTTCTGGGCGGCCGTCAGGTCGAGCTCCTGGAGGAGGATCTCCCGATTCGCACGCCCGTAGGCATCGATCATCGCCGCCGTGGGGAAGGGCGCCATCATGTACAGCATGCGCCCTTGGAGGAAGCGTGGAATGAAGTCGTCCTGCTGGAAGTCGAAGATGCCCCAGTTGTAGCTCACGTCCCGCCCGCTTCGGGTGTCGAGGACGCGGATGGCGTTGTGACCGTATCGCTCCCAGACCGCGTCGCCGGGCCCCGCCGTTACCAACCACACCCTGAGGTGGTCTCCCGGCTCCTGGGCGGCTGCGACGAGGGAAGAGGGCGGAGCCGCCAGCAGAGCCACCGACGCGAACACGACCCGAACCGCGGTCATGGTGCGCCGGGCCCTGGGATCCGGCGTCCGTTCCGCCGCGCGCGCCGTGGGAGTCGTCCGTGAGGCAGGCATGGCCGGAATCTGTGTCGTCGGCAGGGGAGGTCCAACTCGAAGGAGAAAACCCATTCGCTTCGAGCCTCTCGGATGTAGATTGGGATGACCCCCCAGTGCTGACCTGAACGGACCCTCCTGTGCCCAACACCGCAGAGCCCCAACGCAGGCCCGTCGTCTTCTTCGTGGACGATGAACAGGGCGTGCGTCACATTGCGAATCGACTCCTCCGCAAACGCGGCTTCGACATGATCGGGGCTGCGTCCGCCGCGGAAGCGGCCGAGGTCATCGAGAATTTCGACGGTGACATCGACGCCCTTCTCATGGACATCAACCTCCCCGACGGCTGGGGCGCCCTCGTGGCGCAGCGACTCATGAGTGTCCGGCCCGACATGGCCATCGTGTATACCACGGGCTTCGCCGAGGTGGATCCCATTCTGTCGGGGGGGCTGAATTCGGCACAGTACGTCATCCGGAAGCCCTTCACGGGCGACCACCTGGCCGACGTCCTCCGCTCGGCCATCGCGGCGAAGTCGACGTCCTGACGAGCCACTCGGCCCCTTCGAGCGCGACGAGGCTGTGACGGGCGGACTGTTCGAGGGACGCTTCAGCACGCTGCTGGGCGTCACTCTTTGGCTCCTCGGCCTTCTCGTGGCTCTGATGACGGGCATGCTGTCAGGATACCTGCTGGCGAGCGTCGTGTTCGTGGGGTCCAAGGCGTACGCCCGCCTCCGGGCTGGCGCCGACTCCGAGCGACTGCCGCCGGGCTGAAGCTACCAGCCACCTCCGCCTCCGCCTCCACCCCCTCCTCCGGACGAGCCGCCCCCGCCGGAGAAGCCGCCACCGCCGCCGCCGCCGGAGCTCGACGGCGGGGACGACATGGCGGAGAAATGGTGGCCGAGCCGGCCCCCCAAGCCCTCGACCATGGCCGTCACGTCGTCCGTGCTCCCGTCCCGACTGCGGTACCAGCGAAAAGGGCTTTGTTCCCGGTTGGGGTCCGGGGTGGCGAGGGCCGCAGCGAACGCCTCGGCCCAGCGCTCGTGCATCTTCAGCGCGATGACGTAGGGGAGGAATCGTTCCAGGGTCTCCGTGCCCAACGCCACACCGGTGCTGCCCCTCCGAGCCGCGACGTCAGCCGTGCTCTCGAGATGGTTCTGGAAGGCTTCGAGGCCGTCGAGGACGCCTCGGCCCTTGAGCGTCGGGCGCTCCAGGAGGTGGTAGAAGAGCACGTTGACGAAGCCCAGGACCACGCCCGCGACGATCAGGTGGGGCGGAGCCAGAAAGAAGAGAATGCCTCCGACGACCATCTCCGCGATGATGAAGGGAAGGGAGAAGAAGCCGAGGCTTACGAACTCGTCCCATCCGCCACCCCCGCGCGCCTTCCGGTACAGCTGGCCGAGTCGGTAGAGCATGGTCCCTACCGCGATGGACCACACGGTGAGCCAGGCACCGAGGCCCAGGGCCACGGGCTGGAGGTCGAAGCGCCACCGCAACGCGAGGATACCGAAGCCCACGAAGCTGACGGTGAGGCCTACGAAGAACCACACGCGGTTGTTGACGAAGTATTCCTCCTCCAGTCGCCCGGCGAGAGACGTGCGGAACTTCGTGATGGCGGCCCGCAGCGTGGCGTGATTCGATCGGCTCAGCATCACGGACGTGCTCGACTTGAAGAGACGGCCGAAGAGCGCCTCCTCTTCGGGTGAGAGGGGCTCGGCGAGCTCCCCGGGCTCCGCCTGCTTCTCCAGACGCCATTCACGGCCGACCTCCGTGATCCGGATGGCTCCCTTGAGTGCCATGTCCACCAAAGCCGCGGAGAGTTGCCGCTGGTCGTAGCCCCGCTCGGCGATGAAGCCCAACGCCGCCGGCGAGTATCCGGCAGGCGGCGCCTCCTTCGGGCCCACGCGCCCGGGCGGGGGATCCATCCCCACGCGTCGCCACATGAGGAGGTACAGCCCGACCACGAAGAGGACGAGGTAGCCCGCCTCGATCCACCCGCCCCAGTCCAGCTTGACCCACTGCGCCCGCTCGTCGTCGGTGGGTGGTGCCAGCACGCCCGATGGGAAGGCCACGCCGATGGTGAGCCCTTCCCCCGGGGTCAGGGGGTCGGTGGTCTCGAAGACCGCCTCACGTGCGGACGCATCCCACCGGACGGTGGCGTCCGAGTCCGTCGATCCCTCGGGGCCGGTCCACACGTCCAACTCGGCGGGCTCGCGGAGGTTCTGAACCGTGACCCGGGCGCGCGCCGGCCTATTCGGCGACGGCCAGTGAGTGCCCGTGGCGTTCCAATAGAGCTCGTCGATGTCGTCGCCGAAGCGGATCCACCGGGAGGTCTCGTACTCGATGGCGTACGCGTGCACGCCGTGGTCCAGGAAGACGTCGGCGCTCCCGATGCGGACCCGCATGCCTCGACGGCCCACCGAGCCCCCGATGGTCTCTACCGAGTACGGTTCCGGCGCGCCGTTGCGAGTAACGCGCCGCACGTGGAAGGGGGCCTCGATGCGCCCCATGCCCAGGAAGCGCGGGAAGCTGGTGGGTACTTCCCGGAAGATGCCCCGGCGGATCTGGTTGCCGAGGGCCCGAACGGTGATCTCCTCGCGCACGTGCATGACGCCGCCGTCGGTGACGCGGATGGTCACGTCGTAGTCGAGGACCTCTTCGATGTCCTGGGCGGAGAGGGGCGCGAGTACCGCATAGGCTGCGATACCCACGGCCAGGGCAACGGCGAGGCAAGCAAGGACGCGACGGGTCATGCGCTCTCTCCAGCGGGGATCCTTGCCAATCAAGGCCTCCCCCGTATGGGGACGCAATGAAAAAAGGTGTTTGGATCCCCGGGACGACCCTCATAGGTTGGAGGCACCCCAGGATCACTCGTCACCGATCGAAGGCCAAAGAAGCCGACGGGATGTCCGAACCCAAATACACCATCCTCGTTGCCGACGACGACGAGATGATCCGAACCCTCCACTCCGAGTTCGTGCGGGGGTTCGGGTACGATGTCGAGTTGGCCGCGGACGGCATCGAAGCCATCGCGAAGATCGGCCTGGGTGTGGATCTGGTCCTCACCGACGCCCACATGCCCAACCTCGACGGCTTCGAGGTGGCCCGCCGGATCCGAGAGACCCGCACCGCCGACGAGCTCCCCATCGTCATGGTGACGAGCCTCGAGGCCAGGGAGGACCGGCTGCGGGCCTACGAGTCGGGCATCAACGACTTCATCAACAAGCCGGTGGACCACACCGAGCTTCGCCTGCGTCTGAAGTGGCTCCTGGAACTGAAGAGTGCCCAGGAAGAGCTGCGCCGAGCCAAGGAAAACCTCGAGGGGACCGTCGCCCGGAGAACGAAGGACCTCCGCCACGCCCTGGAAGAGGTGACCCGGGCCCAGCGCGAGATCCAGGCGGGTCACCTCGACACCATCCGTCGGCTGACGCTGGCGGCGGAGTACAAGGACCACGACACCGCCGGTCACATCGAGCGCATTGGCCGGTACTCGCAGGTGGTGGGCATGGCCATGCACCTCCAGCCCGGCACCGTGGACCTCCTGCTCCATGCGGCGCCCATGCACGACGTCGGCAAGCTGGGCATCCCCGACAGCATCCTCCTCAAGCCGGGTCCCCTGGACGAGGAGGAACGAGCCATCATGAACACCCACACCACCATCGGGGGTCAGATCCTTTCCGGCTCGACCTCACCGGTCATCCAGATGGGAGAGCGGGTGGCTCTCACGCACCACGAAAAGTGGGACGGCTCGGGGTACCCGAACGGGATCGCGGGCGAGGACATCCCCATCGAGGCGCGCATCTGCAGCGTGGTGGACTTCTTCGATGCCCTCACCATGGATCGTCCCTACCGGAAGGCCGTGCCCAACGACGAGGTCGTGAAGATGATCGTGTCGGAGAGCGGCACCAGCTTCGACCCCGACGTTGTCGAGATCTTCCTCGACAGCCGGGACGAACTCGAAGAGATCCAGGCGGAGTACGTCGGCAGCTGACCCCGGGGCACGGGGCTTGCAACGATCGGGAGCGTCCTTTTTTCCGGACTCCACCGGAGGCGTCGGATTCCCATGCGTTGTGCGCGTTTCGCCCGTGGTGCGGCGCTTCTCGCCGTGCTCTTCTTGCCGGGCTCGTCCCTTTTTGCCCAGTCGCCTTCGAGTGGTGGGCTGTGGTGGGGACTCTCGGTCCAGGGGGGCGCCGCGCGTCTGACCTGCGACGTCTGCGACCGTTCCCGTGAGCTCGGCGGGGCCCTCGAGGCCTCCGTCGGCGCCTACGCGTCCGACCAGGTGCGGGTGGGGGTCGAGGCCGGCGCCTGGACCCGAAGCGACGACGACACTCGCGAGGAGGTCTACTCGGCGGGAGTCGTAGCGGAGCTTCACCCGAGGCCCGGTTCCGGACTCCACCTCATCGCGGGAGTGGGATGGTCCGGGTATCGCGCCGGGGACTTCGCTCTCGACGCGCCGCGCATGCGACTCGGCGCCGGGTGGGACCTGCCGGTCTCGGCGGGGTGGGTGGTGGGCAACCGCATCCTCCTGGATGCGGCCGCCTTCGGCTCGTTGGACAACGACGGCGAGTCCGTCGCCCGACCGGTGGGCCTGAGCGTCGTCCGGTTCGGACTGTACGTACGGCATCGATGAAGGGGGGATTGCAGTCATGAAGTATCAGAACCAGCTCGATCGAATCTCGCGCCGGCACGGCCTCAGCGCCCTCACCGTCGTGGCCGCCTCGCTTGCGGTCGTCGCGTGCGACACCGACGACCCTCCGGGCTTCTTGGGCCCCGAGGTGCCGGACATCGTCGGCGACGCCGTCGCCTTCGGCATCTGGAGCCCCTCGGGCTCCGACACCTGTTCGGCGGCCATCCACGACCAGTACTTCACCGTCGGCCCCGACGGGCTGCGCTACCCCACATGGCATCCTCCGACGGATCCGTCCACGGGGTGCACCTTCGGCCACGAGCACGGACGTGATCCCTCGGGTTCGGACCTGTACGACCTCATCGGGGACATCCCCTTCGGCTACGCCAACCAGCATCTGGAGGCGGGGGGGTTCGAGGCTCCCCGTCACGAAGACCACGTCGGCCACAAGATGGAGTGGGAGAACGACATGGTCATGAACGTCGGAGGCACGGGTTCCACGGTGGTCTCCATCGAGTGCGACGTCCTCACCAAGATGCACCAGGGCACCCACTCCCCCGACGCCTTCACCAACAACATGCACGAGGTGTCCTACCACATCCGCTGCAGCGACGGGACAGGCTTCAGCGCCACGCTGCTGACCCCCATCGGGACCGCGGGAGAGTTGGTGGTCGGCTGCGATCGCGACGTCCACATTCCCGCCGGCGTGGCGAACCCGCCCATCTCGCCCAACGGCGGCGGGAAGCGCGCCGTGCCCGAAATCCGGTGCCTGGAGGAGCGGGTCATCAGTCCCGCCGACGGGCGGCCCCGCTTCGACAGCGCCCTGCGGGAAAGCTGGGAGATCAGCGCCCGCCTCCGCACCGAGAGCGGCCACACCCTGGTCTCGTTCAACCCCTACTTCCAGGTGATGGACCCGAGCCGGTACTACGACCCGGCATCGCCGAGCGCGCTCGCCCGGCCTCTCGACCTCTGCTACCGGGCCGAGCTGTCGGAGAGCGACCGCTGCGAGGCGTTGGCCGGGGATTCCGTGGGGTGGGACGACCCGCGGTCGCCCTTCAAGGGCGTGCGTCGGTTCGTCGACGTGAACGCGAATCGGGTCCGCAACGAAGACGGCCCCGAGTTCTGGTACACGGACGCCCTGGGTCACAACGGGCGCACCGACCCGTTCCCCGGATCCATCCGTCAGTGGGTGGCCCAGCGGGACAATTCGAGCCTCGATCTACACGGCCGCGTCATGGGCCGTGACCGCGACTACGACGGTCCGGGCGTCCGGGCCCCCAACTGAGATCACCGTGAAACGATTCGCCATGACGGCGGCGGCCTTGGCCGTCGCCGGGCTTCTCACGCCCTCCGGTGCCGCCGCCCAGATCCTGTGGGATGCCCCGAGGATGATCGGACCCGAAAGCCCCGGTGGTGTCGGCTTCTACTGGCTCCGGGCCGAATCGCTCCCCATGGACGGGGACGCCGTGTACGCCACGCGACCCGCGCACGGAAAGGGGGGCGCCGCGACGCCGCGTGGCGGGCTGGGGGAAGGCGCCACTGATGAACTCGCCGGCTTCGGCGGCATCGACGTGCGAGCGCTCCTTGCCCGGCACAGCCCGTCCCAGCCCCTCGACATCGGCTGGAACGCCGGCGTCGGTGGCAGCTACGGGGAGTACCTGGTGGTTTCGGTTCCCGTAGGACTCAGCGCCGGTCGGAGCTGGTCGTCGGGATCCGTCTGGTTCGCGCCCTACGTCGGGCTCGGCGCAGTCCTCGACTACCGACGCGGGGAGGAAGCGCCCGACGACGAGTTCGCCGTGGAAGCCAACGCGGAGGTGGGCCTCGACCTGGCGTTCGACGCCGGGCGCCGGTTCGTCCTGCGAGCTGCCGCCTCCTTGGGAGACCGGCAGGCGGTTTCGGTGGGTCTCGCCGTGGGGGGTGCTCGGCGGTAGAGCCTCCGGGGCGTAGGTTGTCGGGGTCGGAACCACACGACCTCCACCTGCGCCCTTCATGAGCCTCACGAAGCAATACGACGGGTACACGTCGTTTTCGTATCTCGAGCCCGGCGTCGACTACCGGACCTTCGACCTCACCGATCAACTCGAGCGCGTCCCGGCCCATCCCGTCGAGCTCTCCGCCGACGAGGAAGACCGTTTCAGGGCGCTCGTCGAGCGGTGCCTGTTCGTGTCCATGCACGAGCACGTGGGCGTCTTTCCCGCGCGCATCGAAGAGACCCCCGACTACGTCCGCCATGGACGCATGGCCACGGCCTTCGAGGGGCTGGCGGCCTCGTACTGGGACTGCGTCTTCGACAACCTCCTCGACGGCATCGGGTCCATACGCTCGTATTCGGGGTGGCAGTGGGACGACGTGCTCCACGACCTGGGGATGCGACTCTGCGACATCGCCCACCAGGACTTCCTCATCCACTGCAGGCGGATCGAGGACGTTCAGGCGGCCCACGACGAGGGGAAGCTGGCGTGGGTAGCGACCATGGAGGGGGCGGCCATGATCGAGCACGAGCTCGACCGCATCGATCTCCTCCATGGATTCGGACTACGCTCCCTCGGCATCACCTACTCCGAATCCAACGCGCTGGGCAACGGCTTGAAGGAGGACAGGGACGGCGGGCTCACGAAGTTCGGTAGGAAGGCGGTGGAGCGCATGAACAAGGTCGGCCTCCTCATCGACTGCTCCCACTGCGGTGACCAGACGACCCTCGATACGGTGGAATGGAGCGAGAAGCCCATCGTCCTCTCCCACATCGGGGCGCGGGCCCTTTGGGACACCAATCGCATGGCGCCGGACGCGGTCCTCGAGGCCGTGGCGGAGAAAGGGGGGGTCATCGGAATCGAGTGTGCCCCCCACACCACCCTGACGAAGAACCATCGAAGGCACGGAATCGAAGCCTTCATGGAGCACTTCGAGTACATCCGAGCCCTGGTGGGAATCGACCACGTGGGCTTCGGGCCCGACACGGTGTACGGCGACCACGTGGGGCTTCACCACACCTACGCTGCCAGCCTTTCCATCAAGGAGTCGAAGGGGCGCGACAAGCCTGGACAGGAGTACGAGGAGGTCGAATACGTCGAGGGCCTGGAGAACCCCACCGAGGGGTCCCACAACATCCCGCGATGGCTCATCAAGAACGGGTACTCCGACGAAGACATCGAGAAGGTCATGGGGGGCAACGCGCTTCGTGTCATGAAGGAGGCGTGGAGCTGACCGCCGTGTATGCCCGGCCCCTGTCGTGGCTCCTGGCCGTGGCCCTCCTCCCCGCCGCCGCCTCCGGTCAGGCATCCGAAGCAGGGGCGTGGGTCACTCTGCTCCAGCAGGTCGACGTCGAGATGGGGGCCGGTGACGGCAGCGCCGACGTTGGCGTGCGACTCGAGCTCGGGACCCAGGAACTCGGCGCACCCCTCCCTCTCGATGTGCCGGTGACCTTCGAGGTCCTCGGCTTCGGCAATGCCACCGTCGACGAGGTGCACCTCGGGCAGGGAGGACGGCTGATTCTCTGGCCTACCGTAGGCTCCCGGAAGGTGGCCACGGTGCGTCTGCGCGCAGAGGACGTGCGGGATGGCAAGGCGTCCCTGGAAGTGTCGTACCGCGTGGAGGACGTCCTGGAAACGCCGGGGACGGCCGTCCACGCTCGCATTCCCATGCTCACCGGCCCGCCCGTACGAGGTGAGACCGGCGAGGACGCGTTCCAGGCGCGATTGTCGGTGCCGGAGGAGTGGACCGTCACGGAAGGCTTTCCTTCGGGGCTTCGCGCTTCCGGCCCGGGCGGGTACGTGGTCTCCCTCTCGGTGGCCCCCTCCATCGTCGGGTTCCGGGCGCGAACCGACGGTGACTGGCGCCCCGGCTTTCCGCTCCTCGTCGACGTCCTCACCATCCTGATCCTGGTCACGTTCGCGGGCTTCGGATGGCGGCACCTCCGGAGGATGGCGGCGTGAACGGTCCAGGCTTCGTGTTCTGGGGTCTCTTTCTCGCATGCGCCGCCGTTCTGGTGGCCTACGTGCTCTGGATGCGGTGGGAGGAGCGGCGATGACGGCTCAGATGTGGGTCTTCCTCGCCTACTTCTGCGTCGTGTTCGGCATCGGCTGGTACAGCCTCCGAGCGACTCGCGGAGAGAAGGACTACTGGATCGCCGGGGGCGAGCTGGGATGGTTCACCGGAGGGGCCACCATGGCGGCCACCCACACCTCGGCGGGCACGTTCGTGGGCACCATCGGCATCATGTACACCGCCGGGTGGTCCTTCGGATGGGTGCTGCTCTCCATACCCCTCTCCTACTGGTTCATGGTGGCGGTGCTGGCCCCCCGCTTCACCCGGCAGAAGGAACTCACCATCCCTGCCTTCATCGAGAAGCGGTACTACGGGAAGGGGATCCGGGGGCTCGCCGCGGGCATCATCCTGGTGGCGACGGTGGTCTACATCCAGGCCCAGATCGTGGCCGGCGGACTCATCGCCAACACGGTGTTCGGCGTCCCCACCACGGTGGGCATGGTGGTCTTCACCGCCATCCTGTTGGTGTACACGGTGGTGGGCGGGATGGTGGCGGTGGTCTACACCGACGCCTTCCAGCTCGTGGTCATGGGTCTGGGCGCCCTCTTCGCGGTACCCCTGGCTTTGCGCCAGGTGGACGGGCTCGACGGTCTGCTGATGTTGGCCGAATCGGCCAACCCCTTGGTCTTCACCTTTGATGCCGTCCCGGAGGTGCTCCTCCTGACCATGGCCCTCTCCTTCTTTCTGGGGGGCATCGCCACTCCCGAGAAGCTCATCCGCCTGTACGCCATGAAGGACATGAGGACCATCCGGCGGGGGGTGCTGTTCGCCATCGTCATGATCCTCGCCATCAACCTCCTGGTGTTCATCCTGGCCCTGGCGGCCATCGTGCTCTTCCCGACGCTCCCCACCGGCGACCTGGCCATGCCCATGGTCGCCTCGGCCGTGCTCCCGGCCACCCTGGGCGCCATCATGCTCGCTGCCATCACGGCCGCCATGATGTCCACCGTCGACTCCCTTCTCATCGTCGCCGGCTCCGCCCTCTCCGTGGACATCTATCAGAACCTCATCGACCCCGACGTCTCGCCCGAGCGCAGGATGTGGGTGGATCGCCTCGGCATTCTCCTGGTGGGCTCCATGCCCGTCGCGCTGCTGGTGAGTGGAATCGGGGAAGGGGAGCTGGTGCAGTTCATCGTGCTCCTGTTCACCGCGCTCATGGCCGCGGCCTTCGTCCTCCCGGTGGTCGGCGGGATTCTCTGGCGGCGTGCCACCAAGGAGGGCGCGGCGGCGGCCATGGTCGGTGGTGTCACGGCGACCTTTGCCTGGGAGGTGCTGGGCACGCCCGACATCGAGCCCGTACTTTGCGGCTTCCTGGTGTCGGGTCTGCTCTTCGTAGGTGTCAGCCTCTTCACGACTCCTCCGCCGCAGACCGCCATCGCCCCCTACTTCGACGACGTCCACTGATGCGCGCACCTACACCGTCCGCCCCCCGTTCCGGCAACTGACCCATGGAGTTCGGATTCAACCCCGGCATGTGGGTATCGCCTTCGCCCTTCGGCCTCGGGCACGAGAAGCCGAAGCACTTCCGGGACATGCTCCGGATCTGGTGGGAGAACCGCGACCAGGTGGAGTACGCCACCCGGATCCTCAAGGAGGGGGTGTGCGACGGATGCGCCTTGGGCACCACCGGCATCCGTGACTTCACGCTCGAAGGTGTCCACCTCTGCACCATCCGCCTGGAGCTTCTCCGCCTCAACACCATGGGCGCCCTCGATACGTCCGTACTCGACGACGTGGCGCGGCTGGAGGGTCTCACGGGGCAGGAGCTCCGTGAGCAGGGGCGCATCCCGTTTCCGATGGTGCGAAGGCGTGGAGACCCGGGCTTCTCGCGCATCTCGTGGGACGGCGCCCTCGACCTGGTGGCGGAGCGGCTCCGCGCCATCGACCCGAAGCGCTGGGCCATCTACCTGACATCCCGCGGCATCACCAACGAGGTGTATTACGCCACGCAGAAGGTGGCGCGCCTCCTGGGGACCAACAACGTCGACAACTCGGCCCGTATCTGTCACGCGCCCAGCACCACCACTCTCAGGCGCTCCATCGGGTGCGCCGCCTCCACCTGCTCGTACTCCGACTGGATCGGGACCGATCTCCTGGTCTTCATCGGATCGCACGTGGCGAACAACCAGCCCGTGGCCACCAAGTACATGTACCGGGCGAAGGAAGAGGGCACCCGCATCGCCATGGTGAACTCCTTCCGGGAGCCGGCCATGGAGCGGTACTGGATTCCATCCATCGTGGACTCGGCCCTCTTCGGTTCGAAGCTCACCGACGACTTCTTCCAGG
>CALJKZ010000032.1 GCA_937983085.1 uncultured Gemmatimonadales bacterium | reverse complement strand
TGACCCGATTCACTCCGGCCTTCATCCTGGAGCGGATCTAGAGGCGACCAACTCAGTCGCCTACGCCGGCAGGGGTCGCCTCGACGTCTTCTTCCAGGAGCTGGCGACGCAGCAGCCGCTCGTAGGTCCCTTCCTGGGCGATGAGTTCGTCGTGGGTCCCCTCCTGCACGATCCGACCGCCTTCCAGAACCAGGACCTTGTCGGCGTGCATGACGGCGCCCACGCGATGGCTCACGATGAAGGCGGTACGTCGGCCCGCCACCTCCCGGAGGTCCTCGAGTATGGCCGCCTCCGTGTGCGTATCCACCGCGCTGAGGGCGTCGTCGAGGATGAGGATGAGGGGGTCCCGCGCCAGCGCCCGAGCGAGGGTGGCACGCTGCTTCTGTCCGCCGGAGAGGTTGATGCCCCGCTCGCCCAGGATGGTGTCGTAGCCTCTCGGAAACTCCTCGATCTGGTCGTGGAGCTGAGCGATCTCGGCCGAGCGTCGAATGGCCGCGTCGACGTCGGCGCCGCTCACGTCGCCGTCGTCCAGCCCCAGCCCGATGTTGCCGGCGATGGTGTTGGAGAAGAGGAAGGAGTCCTGTGGCACCATCCCGATCTTCCGCCTCAGGTCGGCCGGATCGAAGCGATCCAACGGCGTTCCGTCCAGGAGGATCCGCCCCTCGGTCGGGTCGTACAGTCGGGTGAGAAGGGCCAGCAGGGTGCTCTTGCCGGACCCCGTGGGACCGACGATGGCCACTGTCTGCCCGGCCTTCACCGAGAAATCGATGGACTCCAGGACGAGGCGCTCCGTGCCCGGGTACCGGAAGGACACCTTCTCGAAGGTGATGCTCGCGCCGACGCCGTCGAGGGACACCGGAGCGTCGGGAGCCGCGATGTCCGGTCGGGTCTCGAAGATGCGGTTGAGCCGCCCCATGGAGGCGGCGCCGCGCTGGTAGAGGTTCACCACCCACCCCAGGGCGATCATGGGCCAGATGAGAAGGGTCAGGTAGAAGCCGAACGCCACGAAGTCGCCCAGCGTCATCCGGCCCTCCATAACCTCCACCGCGCCGAGCCACGTGACCAGAACCATGGCCGCGCCCGACACGATGGACAGTACCGGATGAAACGCGCCGGCCCGGAGGACCAGGCTCATGTTCCGGGTCCGGTAGTCGGCGTTGTAGCCGTCGAACTGCCGCGCCTGCTCACTCTCCTGAGTGTAGGCCCGCACGAGTCGCACGCCGGTGAGGCTCTCCTGGACGAAGGTGGACAGCGAGGAGAACTGCTCCTGGATCTCTTCGAAGCGCTCGTGGATGATCCGCCCGAAACCGAGGACGATGGGGGGCAGCACGACCAGCGGGACCATTGCGAAGAGCGTCAGCCGGGGACTGATCCACACCATGAAGCCCAGGGCGAAGACGAAGCTGGCCACCGTGTTGACGGTGTACATGATGGCGGGCCCGGCGGCCATGCGTACCGCCAGCGTATCGTTGGTGGCGCGGCTCATGAGATCGCCTGTGCGTGTGGAGCCGTAGAACCGAGCGTCGAGGCGCAGGAGGTGTTGGAAGAAGTCGTCGCGGAGATCGGCTTCGATACGGCGGCTGATTCCGTTGAGCAGTTGGCGCATCCCGAAGCGGAAGACCCCGCCCACCAGGGCCACGACGACGATGAGGGATGCGTACAGGGAGATACGTCCCATGGTCACGTCGGGGTCGCCCATCCCGTCGATGGCGAGCTTCATGAACCACGGGCCCGCGATCTGGAATACGTTCGCGAGGACTACGCTTACCAGCCCTCCCAACAACCCCTTGGTGTAGGGGCGAAAGTACGGCAGGATGGTGCGGAGCTCCTTCATGGTCCGGCGTACCCGCTTGGGCCGGGTGTGCTCCCGGACCTGGTCAGTACCCTACGGCTCTCCCACCGCGGCGGGGGTCGGACCAGGCCGTGAGGCGACCGTCCACCACCACGATGGCCTGAGCGTCGCCGGAAACCCCGCTTCGCTCCACCATGGTGTGGCCCAGCGCCTCGAGCGCCGAGACCGTCTCCGGGGTCAGGCCGCCCGCCTCGTAGAAGATCTGGTCGGGAAGGTGCTGGTGGTGGACACGCGGCGCGTTGACCGCCTGCACCACGTTCATGCCGTAGTCCACGACGTTGGAGATGGTCTGGAAGACGGTGGTGATGATGGTGGAGCCTCCCGGCGTGCCCGTGACCATGAGCAGGTCACCCGAAGGATCGAGAACGATGGAGGGGGTCATGGCCGAGAGCATGCGCTTGCCCGGAGCCACGGCGTTGTTCTCACCCTGGACGAGCCCGAACTGGTTGGGTGTGCCCGGCTTCGCGGCGAAGTCGTCCATCTCGTTGTTGAGCACGAAGCCCGCGCCGGCCACCGTCACCTTGCTGCCGTACCATGAGTTGATGGTCGTCGTGACCGACACCGCCATTCCCTGGGCATCCACGATGGAATAGTGCGTCGTGTTTTCGCCTTCGGACGCGGCGGGCCCGAGTCCCGGCTCGATCTCAGAGGACGGCGTGGCGCGGTCCATGCGAATGGTGGACGCGCGCTCGGCCGCGTAGAGGTCCGAGGTCATGCGCTCGAGGGGCATGTCCACGAAGTCGGGATCGGCCAGATAGTAGTTCCGGTCGGCGAAGGACCGCTTCCACGCTTCGGCGTACAGGTGGATCATCTCCGGTCCATGCCACGTCATGGCCGGGAGGTCGTAGAGCTCGAGGATGTTGCTCATCTCCGCCATGGTGGGCCCTCCCGAGGAGGAGGGCGGCATGGAGATGACGCGGTGGCCGCGGTACTCGAAGGTCACCGGCTCCCGCCAGGCGGCCTCGTACGCGGCGAGGTCCTCGTGGGTGATGATGCCACCGCCGCGCTCCATCTCGGCCACGATGAGGTCGGCCGTCTCGCCGGCATAGAACCCGTCGGGGCCCTCGGCCATGATCCGCCTGAGGGTCGCTGCGAGGTCGGGCTGTCGGAGGGTGTCTCCCACGAGGGGAGGTTGGCCGTCTCGTGGGAGGAACTGGGCCGCCGATGCTTCGAAGGCGGACAACGACTGCACCATCGTCTCCCCCAGCGACCCGAGGAAGCGCTCCTTCACCTCGAAGCCCTCGGCGAGCTCCACGGCGGGAGCCACCAGCTCGGACCACTCCATGGAACCGTAGCGCTCCCACGCCTGCCACATCCCGGCCACCGTGCCCGGAACCCCCGAGGCGAGGTGCCCCACCACCGACTTGTCCGTGAGGTTGCCGTCCTCGTCGAGGAACATGTCGCGGGTGGCGGCTAGAGGGGCCTTCTCACGGTAGTCCAGAGCGGCAGTCTGGTCATCGGGAGTCCGGAGGACGAGGAAGCCCCCGCCTCCGATGTTGCCCGCTTCGGGGTTCACGACGGCCAGGGCGAACTGCACCGCGATGGCGGCGTCCACGGCGTTGCCCCCGGCGCGCAGGACGTCCGTGCCCACCTGACTGGCGTACTCGTCGGTGGACACGACCATGCCGTTGTCCGCTACCACCGGCTCGACGTCGGCGGCGTAGGTCCAGCTCTCGGGGAAGACCACCGGCGCCGGTTCGTCGCCGGAGGGGGCGCAACCCACGGCGAGCAGCGACAGCGCCAGGGCCGCGATCACGGGCATCCTGCGGAAGGCGGGAAAGGTCCGGAACGTGGACACGCCTGAAGGGGCGAGGAAGACGTCGGTGTGCATCGCGGGTCGGATTGGAGGGTAGCTTCGTTGCCGGTGCCTCGAAGCATCTCATAGCTTCGGGCGCCGCTGAAGATCAGACGCGCCGTCCCCGCTCACAACCGTCCATGCGCGATCCCCGCCTCACCGAACAACGGAATCCGGCCTCCCAGGGCATCGACGAGCTCGACGCCCGGGGGATCGTCGATCTCATCAATGCGGAAGATCGACGCGTGGCCGAGGCGGTGGGGCTGGAGCGTGACTCCATCGCCCGTGCCCTCGAACTTGCCGAGGACGCTTTCCGCCGGGGCGGGCGCCTCATCTACGTAGGAGCCGGCACCTCCGGTCGCCTGGGTGTCCTCGACGCCGCCGAGATGCCTCCGACGTACGGGACGGATCCCACCATGGTCCACGGCGTCATCGCGGGGGGATACGACGCGTTGGTGAGGGCGCAGGAGGGAGCCGAAGATCACCCCGAAGACGGGGCCGCGGAGATGGACCGCCTCGGCGTGGGACCTGCGGACTTCGTGCTGGGCATCGCCACCTCGGGAACGACACCGTACGTCCATGGCGCCGTTGATCGGGCGCTGGAGTTGGGCGCCCGCACCGGCTTCCTCATGTGCACCCACCCGCCGGCCGAACTGGTGGAACGCCTCGACGTGGTCATCGCGCCCCTTGTGGGGCCTGAGGTGATCACGGGATCAACGCGCATGAAAGCCGGGACCGCCACCAAGCTCGTCCTGAACACCATCACCACGGGAGCCATGGTCCGGCTGGGCAAGGTGTACGGTAACCTGATGGTGGACCTGCAGGTCACGTGCGCCAAGCTCCAGGATCGGGGTGAGCGGATCCTCCAGGAGATGCTCGACGTGGACCGCTCGGTGGCGACCGACCTCCTCGGTCGCGCCGAAGGCCACGTGAAGACGGCCCTGGTCATGGGCCGCCTTGGCGTGAGCGCCGAGGAGGCGCGGGAACGGCTACGAGACGCCGACGGGGTCATCTCGCGCGTGGTGGGGGGGTTGGAGCGTTGACGCCGCAGCGCCTGCGGATGCTCTTCCTGGGAGGGTGCTGCGCACTCTCTACCGCCGTGGTATGGACGTCGGCCAATCCCGTCCCTCATGCCGGCGGCGACAATGCCGGCTACATCGCCCTCGCTCACGACCTCCTCACGAACGGCACGTACAACGACGCCTTCGACCCCGAAGGGCTGCCCCATACCAAGTACCCTCCGGTCTTTCCTGCGCTCCTCGCGCTCCTCATGGCGATGGGGGCGCGGAGTTGGGTCGCCTTCAAGAGCGTCGCCGGCGTAGCCACGGTCGCGGCCGTGGCCTTCTCGTATCTCTGGGCGGAGCGTGTCCTCCGGCCTGCGGGGGCCTTCGCCGTCGGACTCGTCATGGCCCTCGCGGCCGGCGTCGTCTACTACAGCCAATGGGTGCTTTCCGACCCGGTCTTCCTCGCCCTCACCACCCTGGCGCTCTTCGCCCTGGCGAAGGCGGACGGGACTCCGAGGGAGGTGGGCGCGACGCCCGGGAAGGTCGACGCGACGCCGGGGAAGGCCGGCGCGACTCCTGGAACGGCCGACGCGACCCCCGACGGAACGGCGAGTACCGGGGCGGACGCTTCCATCCAGGTCCCGTGGCTCGCGCTCGGCGTGGTCGCGGCGGGCCTCGCGTATTTCACTCGTTCGGCGGGACTTCCGCTGGTCCTGGCAGTGGTGGGGTGGCTCGCCCTCCGGCGCGCGTGGCGCTCCCTCGCGGTGACCTCCGTCGCGTTGGGGGTGCCCATGGTGGCCTGGTGGCTCCGCGCGCGATCGGTTCAGGGGGTCGCCCAGTACTCGTCGGAGTTCTGGATGGTGAACCCTTACGACCCTTCCTTGGGCACCGTCGGTTTCGGCGGGCTCGTCGGCCGGGTGGTGGAGAATGCCGCGGGGTACACGACGGCTCATCTCCCGGTGGGCATCGTCGGGAGCGGGGCGCCCGCTCCTGGCCTGATCGGGACCCTCCTGGTGGGCGCCGCCCTGGTGGGGTGGCTGGTGAGGACGCGCGACACCCTGGGTCCGGCCGAACTCTTCTTCCCCCTCTATTGGGGCGTGATCCTCCTATGGCCCACGGTTTGGAGCGGTGATCGATTCGCTCTCCCCCTCCTCCCGCTCGTCTTCGTGTACGGCGCCGTCGCCTTCGGCCTCCTAGCCCGTCGGGTGCCGGAGGCCGCGGCGCCGGTCGTGGGCACCGTACTGGTGTTGGCTCTCCTACTGCCGGCTGCGGAGGCGTGGCGTGGCGCGGTGACGGCGTCGTCGGCGTGCCCGGAAGACGTCCGCCGCGACGACGTCTGGGCGTGCTACGGACCCGGCGTCCAAAACTTCATGGCGGCGGCCGCGTGGAGTGGCCACGCCCTCCCCGACGGCGCGGCGGTGCTGACCCGCAAACCTCGCCACTTCTATCTCCAGAGCGGGTTGCCGAGCCGAGCCTTCGCCTTCTTCGAGGAACCCGACCCCCATCTCGATTTGGCGGACGCGCTTGGAGCCCGGTACGTCCTTCTGGATCAATGGGACGGCCTCGCTCGGCGTTACGTGGCCTCGGCGGTGACGCGGAGACCGGGAGCGTTCTGCTTCGTCCGCGGCTTCGGGAGCGCTGCCGGTGGCGGCAGTCAACTCCTCGGTGTCCTGCCTCCGGAGCGTCGCGACGCGACACGCGGCGGCGGCGCCGACGTACGACTTGAAGGCTGTGACGCCAGCTACACCTCGGAACAGGCGGCGACGGCGGGGGACTACTCGTCGTCGGGCAGAATGCCGTTGCTCGAAGGACTCGACTCGTAGATCAAGGCCAGTGCGATGCCGAAGACCAGATGCTCCAGATAAGCCCGGTCGTCCCCGTCGAGCCCGTCGAGGAGGTCGCCCACGAAGGGGATCTTCCGCTGGGGCGTGTGCGACCCCAGGACGCCGGTGAGGCCACCCACCGGATTCATCGCGTATTCCACGGATCCGTAGAGTGCTCCCTTGAAGAGCGCGGGGCCGGGCACCCGAGGCTCGATGACGCCTCCGTACACCAGGCCCTGACCGAGCCCGGCGAGAATCCTGCCGGCGGTGTCGGGGTCCAGACCGGGAAGGTCAGCGTCCGCCCGGAGGAGGGGGCGTATGAGATCCGTGAGGAGCGCGGCCGCCGCTCCCGCAGCCGCTGCGCGGAGGAGGAGCATCAGTCCTGGCTGGCGCCGGCCCGTCCACCCTTCCAGCGCCTTGTCCACCACCAGGGCGATCCCCGCCGCCATGAGCTCGTCGCTGGAGGGGATCTCGGGCCTGGGAATGGCCACAGGCGCACCACCGTCGTCCTCGTCGGATACGGAACCCACGTCGCGGGGCTTGGGTGCGGCATGACGGGCACGCTCGAGAGCGTGGCCCAGCTGGTACCAGATGCTCGTGTCGGAGGCCATGGCCGATGAGTTCGGGAAGCGGACGCGGAAGATGGGGAGTCGGCCCGAGGTCGATCAAGACGCTCCCGAGGACCGCGAACGCAGTGCTCCTCGTCCTTTGTGCGTCGCTGGCTGTCGCTGAATCGTCCGAAGCCCAGGCGCCCGACGAGGCGTGGCGCACGCTGGAGACGGAGCACTTCCGTGTGACCTTTCCGGCCGATCTGGAGGCGCTCGGACGAGAGGCCGCCGACCGAGCGGAGCGCGCCTTCGAGGCGTTGGAGGCCCACTTCATCGAGCCCCCGGACGGGCGCATCGATCTTCTCCTGACGGACCACGCGGACGTGTCGAACGGGTTCGCCCAGGTGACCCCATCCAACCGCATCACCATATTCGCTCGCCCGCCCACGGAAGCCCTCTCTCTCGGCTTCGCCGACGAGTGGCTCGAGTTGGTCATCACCCACGAGCTGGTCCACATCGTCCATCTGGACCACGTGGTGAATCCCATCGGCCGACTCGGTCGGGCGGTCTTCGGTCGCGTTCCGTCGGAGTGGCCCTTCTTTCCCGAGCTGGGCACGCCTCGCTGGGTCATCGAGGGGATCGCCACCTGGTACGAGTCGCGACTGACGCAAGCCGGTCGAACCCGGGGCAGCTTCCTGGAGATGCAGCTTCGGACCGCGGCGCTGGAAGGACGGTTCGAGAGCATCGGTCAGGCGGCAGGGGAGGCTCCCCTCTGGCCCTCAGGGAATCGCCCGTACCTCTATGGGGCGATGTTCTTCGACCACCTTCTGGAGAAGTACGGCGAAGACCGGATGAGTGACTTCGCCGATGCGGTTGGCGGGCAGTGGATTCCCTACCGCCTCGATGCGGCGGGTCGAAGCGCTTTCGGGGTCTCGCTCACGGAGGAGTGGAAGATCTGGCGGGCCGAGGTGGAAGCCGGTCTTGCCGGCTTCGAGGAGGAGTTGCGCCGGCTGGGTCCCATCACCGAGCCCGAGGCACTCACGGACGGGGCACGGTGGGCGCTGTTCCCCGACCTCTCGCCCGACGGCCGCTGGCTCGCGTACGCTCGGTCCGACGGCGCGTCCGACATCGAGATCCAGGTCATCGACCTGGAGTCGGGAGAGAGCCGGTCCCTCGGGCGAACGAATCAGCTGGCGACCCTCGCCTGGATCGACTCCCGCTCGCTGCTGGTGAGCCAGCTCGAGCTCGACGACCCGTACCGGCTGTACAAGGACCTCTACGTCTTCGATCTCTCCGGCGAGCAGCGTCGGCTCACCCACGGTGCTCGACTCAACCAGCCGTCGGTCTCCGCCGACGGATCGTTCGCCGTCGTCGTGCGGGAGGGAGGGGGTACCAACGAGTTGGTCCTCTTCGATCTCCAGTCCCACAACGTGGAAATCCTGGTTGCCGCCCGGCCCGACGTGCATTGGGCGCTGCCCCGGATCTCGCCCGACGGTCGCTGGATCGCGGCAACCCGGTTCGAACCCGACGCGCTTCACGACATCGTGATCCTCGATGCCCGGACCGGAGCGGTCGTCCAGGAGGTGACCGACGATCGCGCCCTCGATCTCGGTCCGCGGTGGAGCCCCGACGGACGGTGGCTGGTGTGGGGGTCGGACCGGAGCGGCGTGTTCAACGCGTACGCCGCACCGGTGGCATCCGACGGCACCATCGGCACTGCCGTCATGACCACCAACGTCCGGACGGGGCTGGCCTATCCGACCGTGGATCCGACCGGTCGGTGGCTCTACGTAAGCGGCTATCATGCCGACGGGTGGGAGATCGAGCGCGTTCCGTTCCGACCCGGTGAGGCACTCTCCCGGCCACCCCTGGCGCCGCGCTTCACCGTCAACGGATCGGTGACGCAGCGGGGGGCTCTCGAAGGGGAGGTGCAGGACTACTCGGCGGGACCGACCCTCCGGCCGTGGTACTGGGAGATCTCGTACGACGACGAGATCCGAACCCCGTCCACCGTGGTCGACGTTGGCGGAACCGACGTGACCCTACCGGGCAGGGAGATTCTTGGGCCCTCCGTCGGAATCCAGACCGAAGGGCGCGATCTGGTGGGGCGACACGGCTACACCCTCGCCGGCCGGGTCGCCACGCGGGGTCCGACCAAGTTCAGCGGGGGATTCGCCTACGCTTACGCCGGGTTGGGGAACCCCGTCATCACCCTGTCGGCTACCCAGCGGTACGAGGACGGCGGTCAGATCCTGGCTACGCGCCAAAGCGACTCCACCCAGGACACGCTCTACGTCCTGGGGCGGGAGCGCTTCCTCCAGGCCGGGGCCACCTTCCGTGCTCCCACGTGGCGGTGGGACCGCTCCATCACCATCGGTGGGGGACTGATCTGGGAGAACCGGGAGCTCCTGGGAGGCAACTTGGAGCCCACGAACGAGTTCCGACTCCTGCGCTCTTCCGCGCGGCTGATGGACGGCACGGTGACCCTCAACCTGAACTCCACCCGGAGCCACGCCTTCCAGATGGGGACTTCGGCAGGCGTGGGCCTCTTCCTACAGGGTCGGGTTCGCCGGGAGGTGGCGATTCCCGACTCCCTTCGTTCGGTGGCCGGGGCCGACCGGTCCAACGTCCAGGCCTTGGGGTCGCTGCGCGGAGCCATCCCTCTCTGGCGCGCCGGTCGTGGTCGTCAGGTCCTCGCGTTCCGCGGGGCGGCGGGCGTGGCGGCAGGACCCGGCGCCGACCCGGGGCAGTTCCGTGTCGGAGGGGCCACGGGTCGGTCGGAGCCCATCACGGGTCTCGATCTGTTCGGAGGCTCCTTCTTCTTCTTCCCCGTCCGGGGGTACGAGCCGTCCAGCCGGTTTGGTCGGTACGCCTGGAGCGTATCCGCGGAGTATCGGCTTCCCCTGGGGATCATCCATCGGGGATTCCGGGCATGGCCCATCCACCTGGACCGCACCATGGCCTCCGTCTTCTTCGACATGGGCAACGCCTGGGGTCCGGACGGGTGGGTCACCGGCTTCCAAAACCCCCTTCGGGCCGCCCTCGCCTCCACCGGGGCCGAATTCACCGCTGAGGCGCTGACGTTCTACGACATCCAACTCCGCCTTCGGGGCGGGGTGGCCTTCCCGTTGGTCGCGGCCACGGTGCCGGTGGGTGAGCCCCGCTTCTACCTGAGGGTGGGCCTACCCTTCTGACGGGGCCGTGGCCGTAGCGGCTCTGCGGCAGCCCCCCTCGGCGAGGCCGAAACCGGCCCGACAGGGGCTTGCCGTCGCTGGCGCGAACACCGAATATAAACCGAAATACCGCGTGTCGTCTGACGAATCGCCGGCAAACATTTGGTGCCCGACGGGGTATGCTTGACCACTAGATATGGTGCCCCTAGTATGGCTCTCACCCTAGATCTGGTAGGGGTCGACGGGTTTTCCACAGCAGGATGACCGGCGGGGAGGGCTTCCCGCCGTTTTTCGACTTCGTACTCCACCGTTTTCCACCGTCTTATCCACACTGCAGGAGCCCGCCGTCCGATGACCCGCGTCCATGAGCCCCGTCCCCAGAGAGAATCCGTGATCTTCGACGACGTCCTGCCGGACGATCTTCCCGAGGCTGAACTCACGGAAAACGCTCGGATCGTCCTGGGCCGCCGGTACCTGAAGAAGGACGCCGATGGGAATCCGACGGAGGAGCCGGAGGTCATGTTCTGGCGGGTGGCTCGGACCATCGCCGACGTCGACTCGGTGTACGGGGCCTCGGACTCGGCCGTGGACGAAGTGGCCCGTCAGTTCTACGACCTCATGATCAATGGGAAGTTCGAGCCGAACTCGCCCACGCTCATGAACGCCGGGCGCCCCCTCGGGCAGCTCTCGGCGTGCTTCGTGCTTCCCGTGGACGACGCGCTCTCCAACGGTCAGAGCGGCATCTACGACACCCTGAAGTCCATGGCCTTGGTGCATCAGTCCGGCGGCGGCACGGGCTTTTCGTTCTCGCGACTGCGCCCCGAGGGCTACACGGTGCGGTCCACCATGGGCGTGGCGTCGGGTCCGGTTTCGTTCATGAAGCTGTACGACGCCAGCACGGACGTGGTGAAGCAGGGTGGCACGCGCCGGGGCGCCAACATGGGGATCCTGCGTGTGGATCACCCGGACATCCGCCGCTTCATCATGTGCAAGAACGACACGACCCAGGTGACCAACTTCAACATCTCGGTCGCCATCACCGACGCGTTCATGGAGGCGGTGTCCAACAACGAGTCGTACGATCTGGTGGACCCCAAGACCAACGAGGTGGTGGGGCAGGAAAGCGCGCAGGAGATCTTCGACATGATCATCCACGGCGCATGGCTGACGGGCGAACCCGGCACCTTCTTCATCGACCGGGCGAACGAGTACAACCCGGTGCCGGCGCTGGGGAGCTACGAGGCCACCAACCCCTGCGGTGAGCAGCCCCTCCTCCCCTACGACGTCTGTAACCTGGGGAGCATCAACCTCGGCAAGTTCGTCAAAGACGACGCCCGCCCCGGGGTCGATCCCGACGAGGGCGTGGACTGGGACGCCTTGCGGACGGTCGTCCATCTGGCGACGCACTTCCTCGACAACGTCATCGACGCCAACTGCTATCCGCTCCCGGAGATCCACGATCTGGCGCAGAACATCCGCCGCATCGGGCTCGGCGTCATGGGCTGGGCGGACATGCTCGTCCGCCTGGGCATTCCCTACGACTCGCCCGAGGGTGTGGATCTCGGGCGGCGCATGATGGAGTTCGTCAACGAAGAGTCCCGCAACGCCTCCGAGCGCCTCGCCGAGACGCGTGGGGTCTTCCCCGCCTGGGAGGAGTCCATCTGGGGCCCCGACGGGAAGGCGGCCACTCGCGACGACGGCGCGCGCGTCCGCCCCGAGCGGACCCTCCGCAACTGCAATCTCACCACCGTGGCGCCCACGGGGACCATCTCCATCTTCGCCGGGTGCTCCGGAGGAATCGAGCCCCTCTTCGCCGTCGCGTTCATGCGGAATCAGGCCGGCGTCATGATGCCCGACGTGAACCCCGACTTCGTGCGGATGGCGGAGGAGGGCGGCTGGTACTCCGACGATCTCATGGAGCGCATCGCCCAGGAAGGACACATCCACTTCGACGAGGTCCCCGAGGACGTCCAGCGGATCTTCCGGACGGCCCACGACATCACGCCCGAGTGGCATGTGCGGATGCAGGCGGCCTTCCAGGAGCACACCGATTCCGCGATCTCGAAGACCACCAACTTCCCGCGTGAGGCCACCGAGGACGACGTCCGCGAGATCTACGAACTGGCGTTCGAGTTGGGGTGCAAGGGTGTGACCGTGTACCGCGACGGTTCGCGAGAGGGGCAGGTACTCTCCACGGGGGCAACCACCAAGGCGGAAGCCGGCGCCGATGCGTCGAGCGAGGTGTCGGACCTGCACCATCAACTCGCCGACGCCCGCGAAGAGGCGCACAACCTCCGCATCGAGGTCGAAGCGCTGAAAGCCGAGCTCGAGGACCGGGACGAGACCGCCGGAGCGGCGCGTCACAAGCGGCAGCGGCCCGAGGCGCTCCGGGGTTACACCATGAAGATGATGTCGCCCCTTGGAGACCTCTACGTCACCATCAACGAGGATGTGAATGGTCGACCCTTCGAGGTCTTCTGCACACTCGGGAAAGCGGGTGGTGCCGCCATGGCCGATGCCGAGGCCATCGGCCGTCTCATGTCCCTGGCCCTCCGCTCGGGCATCTCCATCACGCAGGTGAAGGAGCAGCTTCGCGGCATCTCGTGCGATCGGGCCGTCGGTCTCGGGCCCAACAAGGTTCTTTCGGTGCCGGACGCCGTCGGGCAGGCCATCGAACGGTATCTGCAGGAGAAGGAGGGGGTGCAGGAAGCGCTGCCCCTCACCGTCGGGTCGGGCGAAGGCGGTACCAGCCCGCAGACCTCGGCGGCTTCCTCCGGGCCGGACCTCTTCGACATGGGAACGTGCCCGGACTGCGGCACGGGGCACATGGCCTTCGAGGAAGGGTGCAAGAAGTGCCACGTCTGCGGGTACTCCGAGTGCGGCTGACGGCCTGACGCCAAACATTTCACGACGCCGACGGTAAGAGCGGGGTGGCTTTCGGGCCGCCCCGCTTTTCGTCCCACCTCACGTTTCGTCTCACCCCGCGTTTGGTCCCACCCCGCGTTTGGTCTCACCCAGAGGGGCTCTGCCGCAATCCACTGGTCATGCTTCGATACCTACTCGTC
>CALJKZ010000031.1 GCA_937983085.1 uncultured Gemmatimonadales bacterium | reverse complement strand
GCGACCCGGTAGCTCAGCTGGCAGAGCAACTGACTTTTAATCAGTAGGTCGTGGGTTCGAGCCCCACCCGGGTCACTTGGGGTCGTCCGCAACGCTCCTTGGCGTCGCCGCCGCCGAACGACTCGATCAGGCGTCCGTCGATCCCGACGAGACGCGCTCCAGAACATCCGCGACCAGTGTCGCCTCCTGGCTCGTGAGGTGCGATGCGAAGACATCGCGGATCCCCGCCGCGTAGAGCGGCCACGTGCGTTTGAACGCGCGACTACCGGCGGTCGTGAGCTCTGCATGGACGCCACGCCCGTCCCCCTCCACCGAGGTCCGCCGAACGAGCCCCTCGTCCTCGAGGCGGCTGACGAGGCGTGAGATCCCGCTACGGGTCAGTACGACCCGCTCCCCCAGCTCATTGAGTCGAAGTCGGCGATGGGGCGCGTTGTACAGCTCGAGCAGCACGTCGTAGGACTCCAGCGCCAGCCCATCCTGTTCCTGTAGGAGACGATTGATGCGCCGGATAGCAGCCGAGTGGGCGTTCAAGAGGGAACGCCAGGCGCGCAACTCTTCTTCTGAAATGACCGACATGAGGGCTTGTTGTTGAGTGAGCAACAATATATAGTTGAGCGAACAACAAAATATATCCTCTTTCGATGAGGTGCGCGATGAGTGCTGTCATCAAGGTGTTGAACACGGGATCTTCGCACGTGCCGATCCTGCTGAGAGTCGGTCTCGGGTTGGTCATCCTGCCCCACGGCCTCCAGAAGGTGTTCGGCTGGTTCGGCGGCTTCGGATTCGCCGGAACGATGGACTTCTTCACACAGACGATGGGTTTTCCCTACCTGCTCGGGCTTGCCGCCATCGTCGCCGAGTCGGTCGGCGCCGTTCTTCTGATTCTCGGCCTCGCCACACGGGTCTCGGCCCTGGTCATTGGCGTGACCATGTTCGTGGCGATGGTCACGGTGCACCTCCCTTACGGCTTCTTCATGAACTGGTCGGGGAGCCAGGCCGGCGAAGGCGTGGAGTTCTTCGTGCTGACTCTGGCCCTTGCGGCCGCCCTCGTACTGAGTGGCGGAGGGGCCCTCTCCGTCGATCGGGTCATCGTGGAGAAGGTCACGGGCGGGAGCTATCGAGACGCGCACGCCCAGTGACGGATCTCGGACTGTTCGTCGCGGCCAGTCTTGGGGTCCTCCTGGTGCCCGGTCCGGCGGTGACCTTCGTGGTCGCGCGGAGTCTGGAGCAAGGCACCTGGGGAGGGCTGGCCGCGACGATCGGACTCGGGGCGGGGGGGATGGCGCACGTCGTTGCGGCCGCCGTGGGGCTCACCGCGGTCCTTGCCGGGAACCCCATGGCTCTCGGGGTACTCAAGATGTTGGGCGCCGGCTATCTGATCTTCCTCGGAGTGAAGGCGCTGCGCCCGGCCGGCCCGGGCACCCGGGAGCACGCCGTTCAGACGGAAGGGCTGGCGCGCCTTGCTTGGGAGGGATTCGTCGTGAATCTGACGAATCCAAAGGCTGCGCTCTTCTTCCTGGCCTTCCTCCCGCAGTTCGTCGATGCGGCGTCCGGGCCCGTCGCCCCGCAACTGGTCCGACTGGGTTGCCTGTTCGTGGCCCTCGCGGTGATTACCGATGCCGGATACGCGGTACTGGCCGGCTCGCTGGGCCGCAGGATCTCCGAAGCTCCGGAGGCCGTGAGCCGACGTCGCCGGTATGCCGGAGTGGTCTACATCGGCCTCGGGTTGACCGCCGCATTCGCGTCTCGATGAGTGCGGGCGGATCTTACCGATCCAGGCCGGTCTGCCGATGCACTCGGCCGCCCGTTTCGAGATCGGCGGACACGTCGGGCCAGTACCCGTCCGCGTCGTCCACGAGTTGGGTGTACTGGCTTCGGAAGCGGTCGGCAATGGCAGGGTTCCAGTTGAAGTACAGCTTCCCGTCGATGATGGACCAGCTGTCTTGAGGTCTCGTCTCGGCGCCGTACCCAGGCCCGTCCTTGTGCCCGGATACTCCGTAAGCACACCAGCCACCGTACTGCGGCGCGTACGCTTCCGGGTCGCTGGCGAAGAGGTCCCTATGATGCTCCGTGGAGAAGAGCCACACCGCGTCACGCCATTCGTAGGTCCACTCCGGGGTCCCAGGTACGGGCCCTCCTTCCGTGAAGTAGGCGACGGGATCGAAGCCCGCGATGGCGAAGCCGTCGTCGAGCACCATCACCGAGGTACCACCCACTGCGGGCTTCCAGTCGTCACCCTGCTTGATCTCCTCGAGCCGCCGGGCCGCCTCGGACATCTCGGCGGCACCTGCTGGCGCCGCCTCGGAACCAGAGTCTTCGCTACCCACGCACGCGCTCAGAGCAAGCGCCATCACCACCATCCTCACCATGTCTCCACCCCTCACGATCGTTCTCCTGGCTGACTCGAGATCGGCCGGGCCGGCCCGATGTCCGGCACTCACAGCGGTCTACGCATCCCGCGACGGTGAGGATACGCGGCAATCTCGTGGCCGCTCACGGCTCCGCGCCGCCCTGGAGCTCTCCTGGGGTGCTCCGTATCCCCCGAGACCGCCGGGACGTAGAACGGGACAGAGCATGGGGGAGCCGAGGCGAACTCGGTGACGGGTCGTCCGCCCCCCGGCACGTGGGACCTTATCGGGAGGAAGGGATGGGGCTCGGGGGGCGGACACGCCGGTGATGGGACGGGCCGGGCGTTGGGGACGCTGCGCCGTACTGGGGGCCCTTCTCACGACGCCTGTCGGCGGGCTCCTCGCCCAGCCTCCGCAGGCGCCAAGCGCGGGACCGGTTCGGGTCGGCCAGCTCGGCGCGGTGGACGACTACCTTTCGCGCTCGGCGGAGTTCGGATTCCGCGGCGCGATCGTCGTCGAAGCGGACGGGGCCCGGTACGCCCGCGGCTACGGGCGGCTGTATGGGTCTACCGGCCCGGCCATCGGCCCGGATACGCCCTTCGTGGTGGGGTCGATCTCGAAGACGTTCACCGCCACGCTCGTGCTCCGACTTGCTGCCTGGGGAGTGTTGTCTCTTCACGACCCTGTGTCGCGCTTCTTCCCCGAGGCCTCGGGCGGCGTTGCCGGGGTTACCGTCGACCACTTGTTGCGGCACACCTCGGGACTCCCGTTCCACACCCACGCCAATCCGTCCGCGACTGCCCCGAGGCCAGACGTGTATCGGGAGATGCTTTCGCTCGCTCTCGAGTCGACGCCCGGTACGGAGGTCTCATACTCGAGCCCGGCGTACGTGCTACTGGCAGGTATCGTCGAACGAGCGGTGGGCGAACCGTACGAGATCGTTCTGAAGCGAGAGGTGTTGGACCCGTTGGGGATGCACGATACCGGATCGATCTTCGAGCCACAGCAGTGGGAGCCGGTCGCTGGCCCGCCTCCAGGAGCGGACGCCTTCCAGTCCCCCGTTGCCTTCGTAGGGATGTCGAAGGCGGTCGGCTCGGGCTCGGTGGTGTCGACGGCGTCGGACCTGGCCCGCTGGGCCGACGCCGTGGGAGATCCGCGTCTTCTGCCGCCGGCATGGTGGGACTCTGCATTCGTCGGAGGTGAGGCGGCCGAGGGTGTGCGCTTCACGCGGTCGGGGTGGCGACAGGTGACTACGACCCGAGGAACCCGCGTCCTGCTCCATGCCGGGGACTTCGGGCCATTCAACGGAGAGGTTCGAGTCTATCCAGACGAGGGCCGGACCATCGCGTTCCTCTCCAATACTCGCGTACGTGGACGTGGCTATCGGGAAGCCGTCATGAACCCGGTCGCGACCATCGCGGCGGGAGGTTCAGTGGCGTTGCCACCCCGTGTCGGTCCGTGGCCGAGCGCCTCGGCGTGGATACCGACTGCGCGACCCGCCCGATTCGAGGCCACCCATGGTGGATTGTCCTTCCGCCGTTCGGGTGACCGCCTCGGTGTCTCGCTGCGGGGGGATGCTAGGAACGGATTCTCCACCAGCGTGGCGGACTCGGCAGCCACTCTGTCCGACCGAGCGGGTGAGATCTTCATCGCCCTCTCGGCCGGCCTGATTACGGTCCTGGAGAGCGTGGCGCATCCGGCCATGCCCTGGCAGGGCCTGGTTGAACAAGAACGGAGATTCTGGGCCGACGCGCCCTGGTCTCAAGGAGCCGAGGTTCATCCGGACGTGACGATTGCCGTCGGAGGAGGGGTGTACGTCACGGCTGTCGATCTCCACGCCGAAGGAAGTCGCGTTCGCCGCTGGATCGAGTGGGAGTCCGATCGGGTGCTGGGCCTCGAACTGCCCCGCCCGTTCGGAGAGGAGTGGGCGTTTCGGCCATCCGCCGAGGCGGGCTTCGTCTGGCACGATCCGTTCTCGGGCCGGACGGTCCGACTGCACCTGGAGCAAGGGAGGGCTACCCTGCGACCGGAGGACGGCTCCGCATCGTGGACCTTTCAACGGGTCAGCCGGAGATAGTGGGCGGCTGAGTCGCCGCTCCTCTCAATGTTCCGTCATCCTGTCGGGAGGTCCGCCTCCGCGTAGGCGCGCCGGACGGTCATCGCCACGAGGTCGGCGAACGACAGGAACGTCAACCCGCCCGGAGCATCCCATTGGATGCGTTCCTCGAACGTCGCGATGCGGGTATCAGCCAGGGCGCTCTGAACGGCGGCTTCGGCATCGTGCCCCTGCGCCCGCGCCCGCTCCGAGTGCTCGACGACGGTGGTGAGGAAGTCAGCCATCGTACCGGCGAGTTCACCGTGATCTGCTGGCGGTCCGTGTCCGGGGACGATCACGCTCGGAGCCTCGGCCAGCAGCTCGTCGAGTACGCGCGAGTACCGCTTCGGGAAGCCGGAGCGGGGAACGACATAGGGGACGGTGAGGATGTCGCCGGCGACGAGGATGCCGTCGTCAGGCAACAGGACGACGACGTCTCCCCGTGTGTGGGCTGGACCTGTGGGCATGATCACGACGCGCCGCCCACCATCCGTGAGCTCCACGGCGGCGTCCAGCTCCGTGTCGGGTTCGGTGTAGCGGAACCCCGGCGGCACGTTGTTCAGGAACTCGACCTCCTCGGAAACGAAGGTCTCGAGCTCTTGAAGCTGAGTGTTCGTCAATGAGCGACCGTCGCGAATACCCTCCGCCAGATGGTTCTCGGCCGGTCGCATGAGTTCACGGAGGAAGGGTGCCACCTCGCGAATCTCCGCGTTCGACCGGATGCGGATGTCCTCGCGAGCGCCAGAACCGGCGAGGATCGTGACGGTCGGGAACGCACGTTTGAACGCTGCGTTGCCACCGTGGTGGTCCCCGTGCCAGTGCGTGTTGACGAGGTACCGGACCGGTGCATCCGTGCGCCGTCGAATCTCGGAGATCAGGGCACGTGCAGCCGCCTCCGTGCCCTGCGCGTCGACGACGACCACGTAGTCCCCATTCACGATCACTGTCGAGTTGCCACCTCCATACAGGGGTTCGGCGACGAAGACGCCGTCCGCCAGATCGTGGAAGTGGTGAACAGCACCGGGGGCCTGGCCGGACAGATCGGCGACTGCGGCCGTGGCCAAAGCGAACAGGGACACGACCGATCGCATGGCGAGCGTCCTTTCGAGGCGTGGGCGGATGGGCCGGATCACGGTCTGGTACGTCGTCGTCGGCGCCCTGGATACGCGTGCGCCGACAGTGTGAGGAGCGTTCAACACGTCGCCGTATCCCGTCGTGACCACGGTGCGTAGTTCCCGCGTGCCTCGGGGGCGCGGCGACGGTGGGCCAACGCCGCAGCGGTCCGTCGGGGCGGATGGACGATGGGTCGTCTATTCACCCGTCGCGATCAGCGCGGCGGTCGGCGCGTGGCCGATCCACGCAGGCTGCATCGCTCGAAGACCTGGGGAGCGATCAGCGGGAACGTGAGGTTGTGATGAAAAACATCATTCGTAGTGCTCTGTTTGCGGCGGTGGCCGCCTTGGTGGCGTCTCCCGTCGCTGCGCAGGAGAGAGCGTTTCAATTCAACATTCGGGGCGGAGGCTTCAACGCCCTCACGAGCTTGGATGAGGCCGAGACCGCCGACTTCAAGGAAGTCGGCTTCAACATTGGAGGTGGCGTGGGATTCGAAGTAAACCGAAACCTGATGATCAGGACGGACTTCGGGTTCGCCCGCAACGACCTACGCATCGATGAGGTGGCGGTCGATTCGAAGCTGGATCGATTCTTCTACGACGCCGCCCTCCAGGTGCAGTTCCCCAGCGGGGGGTGGAAGCCCTACGTGTTCGTCGGAGGAGGCGGTGTGACGCTCGATCCCGAGGGCCCCGACAACTCTGAGACGCGGGCGGCCGGGACCGGCGGAGTCGGTCTCGACTACGAGGTCGGCAATGGACTCGGGATTGGCGTCGAGGCCAAGGGTTGGCTGTTCGACTTCTCCGAGTCGGGTGGAGCGCTGTCGGACTACGACAAGACGCAGTTCGAAGTGACGTGGGGACTGAAGCTCTCGTACCTGGTGCCCATCGGGTAGGCGCGAGCGTCCCCCAGCGGGATCGCAACAGGACCGACGGGCGGGCTTCGGCCCGCCCGTCGGCGTTTCTGCATCCGACGGGTGACCGTCAGGACGCTTTCCATCCGGACAGCTTGACCCGTCACGTATCCCCGTCGACCCGCGCCGCGTAGAAGCGGCGGTTGGTGGGTGAGATCGATGTCTCGCACACCGGACGAGTCCCAGAATGGAGGAGGCGAGCCGTGCTAGGCGACGGGCTTGAAGGTAGAATCGAGCGGTGGACGCTCTGGGTGATCCGGCGACGCTCTCTGGTCCTCGGCGTGGCCCTGCTGTTGGGTGCCTTGGCGGCGGCCGGAGCTCCGCGCCTCGGCCTCGCGAACAACTACCGCGTCTTCTTCAGCGCAGACAATCCGGACCTCGTCGCCTTCGACGAGCTCGAAGCCGTCTACACGCCGAACGACAACGTGCTGTTCGTTGTTAAGCCTCGGGAGGGTGACGTCTTCACAGCGGAGGTCCTTGGCGCGCTTCGGGAGCTCACTGAGGACTCGTGGCAGATCCCCTATGCGACGCGGGTCGATGCCATCACGAACTTCCAGCATACATGGGCTGAGGGCGACGAGCTGGTAGTCGAGGACCTTCTTCCTGATGGGCCGATCACGGCGGATGCCATCGATCGCGTTCGGAGCGTCTCGCTGTCAGAGCCGCTGCTGGCTGGGCGTTTGATAGCACGCGACGGGAACGCTGCGGGGGTCAACGTAAGGGTCATGTTGCCCGGCGTCACCGACCAGGAGTTGCCTGAAGCCGTGGCGTCGGTGGAGGACCTCGTTGACCGGTATCGTCAGCAGTATCCCGGTCTAGAGGTGCACACCACCGGGGCCATTATGGTGAATAACGCCTTCGCTACCGCTCCGCTGAACGACGGTCCGACGGTGATGCCGCTGATGATGGCGGTGTTCATCATCATGATCATCTCCGTTCTGCGGTCCGTGGGGGCGACCGTCGGCACCCTCGCCGTCATTCTGTTGTCTACCGCGACCGCACTCGGCATCGCTGGCTGGGTTGGCCTCTTCCTGGACCCTGCGAGTGCGTCAGCGCCGACCATCATCATGACGTTGGCGATCGCCGACTCGGTCCACGTCCTCGTCTCGTGGCGGCACGCGCTGGGGATGGGTCGCACCAACACAGCTGCGCTCATCGAAGCGATGAAGCTCAACGCGATGCCGGTCTTCTTGACCAGCATCACGACGGCCATCGGGTTCCTGAGCCTGAACTTCAGTGACTCTCCTCCTTTCCGCCTTCTGGGGAACGTGACGGCACTGGGCGTGCTCTTGGCCTGGGCCTACTCCATGACCGTTCTTCCGGCCGTCGTCTCGTTCTTTCCGACTCGCGGCGGCGTCCGGCGGATCGGTCCGCTGGATCGCCTGGTCGGCAGCACGCGGGATCTGGTCACGCGGCATCACCGGCCTCTCCTGGTCGGTGCCTTGGCCTCCACCGTCCTCCTCACGCTCGCCATCGGGCAGATGCGCGTGAACGACGAGTACACGGAATACTTCTCACGCGAGCTGCCCGTACGGATCGGAAGCGACTTCGCGACCGAACACCTGGCCGGGATCTACTACGCTTCTTTCTCGGTGGACTCCGGGGAAGAGAACGGCGTCTCCGACCCCGGCTACCTCAGCCGTCTCGACGCCTTCGCGGACTGGCTCGAGGCTCGTCCGAACGTCGCCCACGTGAACAGCTTCAGTCGAATCATGAAGCGGCTGAATATGAACATGCACGGGGACGACCCGCAGGAGTATCGCCTGCCCGATGATCGCGATCTCGCGGCCCAGTATCTGTTCCTGTACGAGCTGTCTCTACCGTACGGGCTGGATCTCAACGATCAGATCAACATCGACAAGAGCTCTGCCCGAATCGATGTGACGTACGGCGACGTCGACGTCGCTACCCTCGAGTCGGAGATCGCCGCCGCCGAGGCTTGGCTCGACGAGAACGGAACTCCGCCGATGGCGACGGCAGGAGGAACCGGGACGGCCCTGATGTTCGCCAAGATCACTCGTCGGAACCTTGCCTCAATGGCACTGGGGACGGGGCTTGGTTTGTTGTTGATCGCCGGCATTCTGGTCGCCGCCCTCCGGGACCTCCGGTTGGGCCTCCTGAGCCTGATCCCCAACGTGCTTCCGGCCGCCATGGCCTTCGGGATCTGGGCTTTGCTCGTCGGCGAGGTCGGCTTCGCCATCTCCATCGTCGCGGGCCTGTCCATCGGGATCATCGTCGACGACACCGTCCACTTTCTGTCCAAGTACCGTCGGGCTCGCCGGTCGTCACCGCCTCGCGAAGCCGTGAGCTACGCCTTTGAGACGGTGGGCACCGCGATCCTCGGCAACACGATCATCGTCGCCGCCGGCTTTGCAATGCTGGGTCTCAGCACGTTTCGCGTGACCGCGTATATGGGCCTGCTGACGTCGCTGACCGTGGTGTGCGCGCTCTTCATCGACTTCCTGCTCCTCCCGGCACTGCTGATCGAGTTCGACCGGCGATCGCACGAGGCCGCCAGCGAGGACCCGACACCGACCCATGGCCCCGAGGTTTTCGCTGCCGCGGGTGGGTGAGTCTGACCTCACCGCTATGACGAAGAACCAATGAGAACCAGGAGTGGAAAAATGATGAATAGAACGAGTGGGATGGTCCGGTTGGCGGCGGTCGCTCTGCTGGCGGCTGGCCCGCTGCACGCCCAGCAGGCCGACGGTGGGGCCGAAGAAAGGGGCGTCCAGGTGGCGCGAGAGGCCGACCGACGGGACGGTGGCTGGGGAACCAGCGCCTCTAGGATCACCATGGTTCTCACGAACCGAAACGGCGAGGAAAGCGGGCGGGAGCTGCGCCGCCAGGCGCTGGAGTCCGAGGAGCCGGGTGCGGGGGACAAGAGCCTCATCGTCTTCGACTCTCCCCGAGACGTGGAGGGAACGGCTCTGCTGTCGTACAGCCGGATTCTCGACCCCGACGACCAATGGTTGTACCTGCCCGCCTTGCGCCGGGTGAAGCGAATCTCGTCGTCGAACAAGTCGGGGCCCTTCGTGGGCAGTGAGTTCGCGTTCGAGGACCTGGTGTCCCAAGAGGTCGAGAAGTACGAGTATCGCTGGTTGCGCACCGAGCGATGCGGCGCTCTCGAGTGCGAGGTGGTTGAGCGCTACCCCCGGTACGAGGACTCCGGATACACGCGTCAGATCATCTGGTGGGACATCGAGGAGTATCGGCCCCAGCGCATCGACTTCTACGATCGCAAGGACAGCCTGCTCAAGACGCTTTCGTATCACGGGTACCAGCAGTACGAGGGTCGCTTCTGGCGCCCTGATCGCCTCGAGATGGTCAACCATCAGAACGGCAAGCAGACCGTCCTGACGTTCGACGACTGGGCCTTCGGCATCGATGTCTCCGAGGATGACTTCACGCCGTCCAGACTCCGACGGGTCCGGTGAGCAGAGGGCTCTTCTTCGGGGTCACGCTGGCCTGGTTCATGGGGACGCCGGCCTCGGCGCAGGACCTGGATCTTCGGGTCGGTGCGGAGACTCGCGTATTCCCCGAAGAGCCAGTGACTCCAGGAGCCGAGGACGCGTCGTGGTCCCCGTCCATCACGCTCGAGCCGGAGTTCGACGTCGATTGGCTTGGCGGAGCGCTCCGGCTATCTGCGGAGGGCTTCCTTCGTGCCGATGCCCACGACGGTGAGCGGACGCACGGCGATGTGAGGGCGCTGAATCTCCTGTACTTCGGAGACCGATGGACACTCCTCGCCGGCGTGGGGCGGGTCTTCTGGGGTGTGACCGAGTCTCGGCATCTGGTGAACGTCATCAATCAGGTCGATGGGGTCGAGGACCTGGACGATGAGGATCGGCTCGGGCAACCCATGCTCAACCTGACCATCGAAGGTCATGCCGGCGGGCTCGATCTGTTCTGGCTGCCTTACTTCCGGGAGCGCACGTTTCCCGAGTTCGGCGCCCGCCTGTCGGGACCCGTCCCGGTTCTGGGCGAGGCGGTCTACGAGTCCGGTGCCGAGCGCTGGCACTCGGACTTCGCCCTTCGTTGGACTCAGGCGATGGGCCCGCTGGACCTTGGGCTGTCGTACTTCACCGGAACGAGCCGCGAGCCCCGTTTGGTCCCGGAAGGAGCGGAAGGCTTCAGACCCCATTACGGCCTCATCGATGAACTCGGTCTCACGCTCCAGTGGACCCACGGCTCCTCCCTCTGGAAACTCGAGGCGCTCCGGCGCTGGGGGCATGGCGCGCCTTTTCAGGCAGTGGTCGGCGGCATCGAATACTCCCTCTTCGGACTTTTCGGCACGGCAACGGATCTGGGCCTGTTGGCGGAGCTCAGCCTCGACGATCGCGAGCCGGAGCGGGCGCCCGCGACCCTCTGGGACGAGGATCTCTTCCTGGGGGCTCGATGGGCTCTGAACGACCCGAACGATACGGCGATTCTCGGCGGGCCGGTCATCGACCTCGACTCCGGTGAGATCTTCGCGTTCCTGGAGGCCGGTCGCCGGATCGGCATGTCCTGGATGGTCGAGCTCGAGGCCCGCGTCCTTGCGAGTACGTCGTCTGCTTCCCCCGCCTATTGGATTCGTGGGGACAGCTTCGCCACGTTCCGTCTGAGCCGTTACTTCTGATGGGCTACCGTGACGTATCCTCATCAACGGCATCGTCGTACTCGATGAGAGGACCGGTCGATGGTCGGTCCGGGCGTCGGATGGACGACGCAGATGAGGAACACCCACCACGGGAAGGTGAGCCCATGGCGACCGACGGAGCGTTGGCGGTGCGGGATTCTGAGCAAACCGAAATGGATCAGCTGAGGGATCGTTTCCTCACTGAGATCGAACAGCTTCGGCCGAGGCTCCACGCGTACTGCGCGCAGATGTTGGGGTCCGCCCTGGATGCGGAGGATGTCGTTCAGGACGTCCTGGCCAAGGCGTGGTTCAAGCTCCCGATCTTCGATCGGAGCCGTCCGCTCGAGCCCTGGCTCTTTCGCATCGCACAGCGCCAGTGCCTCGATGCGATTCGGCGCGTCAAGCGCCGGCGCGAGACCACCGACGTGGTGGACGGGATCTCGCCGAGTCCAGAGGGCCGTGCGCTGTCGACGGCCGACGTAGACCGGGGGCTACGCAGGCTGATGTCTGCGCTACCACCGAAGGAACGTGCTGCGGTGATACTGAAGGATGTCTTCGACTATCAGCTCCATGAGGTGGCCGAAGTGATCGGATCTACGACCCAGGGCGTGAAGGCGGCGTTGCATCGAGGACGCCGGAAGCTCGATGATCTCCGTGAGCAGCCGGCGGTCCAGCCTCAAAGTCTCTCCGAAGACGAAGCGACCATCCTCCGGCTCTACGTCGATCGCTTCAATCGACGTGACTGGGATGGAGTCCTCGAGCTCGCCCGGGCAGACGCACACCTTGAAGTGCTCGAACGCTTCGAAGGTGCGCTGGCTGCGGCGCCATACTTCTCCAACTACGAAGCCCTGGTCGATCGCGGCATCCCGTGGCGAATGGGGTTGGGCTTGGTCGATGGAGTGCCGGCGATTCTTCGATGGGGCCAGGATTCGTCCGGTGTCTGGGAGGTAAGGTCGGCGGCTCGGGTGGAGATCCAGGACGGCCGTATCGACGCGATTCGCGACTACTCGCACATCCCCTACCTGCTCCAGGGGGCCGACGTCGTCGCTCTGGACGTCTGAGGAGGCTGTGCCCCTTGGGGGCGCAGCGGCAGTCGGCGACGAATCGTCGGCTGGCCACGCCCCCGGAGGCCCAGGTCGCTGAACGGGACTACCGACCCATATACGCTTTCGCGTAGGGCCGCCCGAAGCCTGCGATGAGGCGATCGACCACGTCCAAGTTCATCTGGCTCTCGGTCCGGCGATGAGCGCTCTCTGGCGCTGAAGTTCAGCGAGATCGTCATCGAGGAAAGCCAGGCTGGCCCGCACGTAGGCGTTCCAGGGGGGCGCGTCTGCCGCCTCTGTCGGGTCGAGCGAGGCCTTGAAGCGCTCGCGCGCTCGATCGGTTTGCCCTGCGAATCCGTACAATTGGCCGGCGTGCCAGGACAAGATCTGGACGTTGTAGTCCGTGAGGTCCCCACCATTGGTCGAGGCGTACTCATCGATCAGGCCCGCGACCTCGGGCGCGCAGGCAAAGTCGGCGTTCACCAGAGCTCGCCACCCCTCGGCGGGAGTCTGGTCGAAGTCGCGATATCCGAGCGATAGCAGATGCTCGCGCTCGCGAGCGTCGATCTCACACGCAACATCGACCTGTGCCCTCGCGGGCTGGGTCCAACTGAGCAGCCCGACGGAGGCGACCACTGCCAGAACGATCCTCGAGCGGCTCCGGGTCTCGACGCTCACCGACCGACCGTCAGTTTCCCATCGTGCCGCCCCGACTCCACGGGGGCACCACCTCGTTCGCACGGGCGTATGCAATGAGTTGGCCCAGGTGCTCGTGCATGTCCGACATCGCCATGGTGATCCCGACGTGGTTGGGCATCGATCGCCCGAACGTACGACCCTCCGCCGACCGAACTTCGGCATTCATGCCACTCAGCACGCCCTGGAAGTACTCGAACGCCTCCTCGAGCTCTGCGACCATCCGTGCCTTCTCGAATCCACTCGCCTCCTCGACCAGAGCGTTGAAGTTCGTCTCCACACCCTCAGGCGGGGACACACCCCACATCCGTGGGAAGAGGTACGCCTCGGCGATCATGAGGCCGAGGACGCCCCGGACCGAACGGACGCCCTCCATCGGGCGCCAGTCGTAATCCGTGCCATCGAAGGCGTTCGCCAGGCCAATGAACTTCTCGGCCATCTGCCCCGCATCTCCAACCTGAAACTCCTTGAGGGCGGCGTCCTGCGCCTGCCCCGCCGAGGGCGCAGCCAAGAGTGCGCCCAGCGCGATCCCACTCCATACCCATCGATTCATTTCGACCTCCTCACCGAGAGTCACATCGTCCGTCGCGAACGGCCCGGAGCGTTCTGAAGGTCCGCGCCTGATGGGTGTACGCGCGCCGGGCCGAGTTGGATACGCCGGCTCTGGGAGGTGGGGTGTCAGCGGAAGGGTTCGACTCCTCAGCGCGGCCCCGAGCCGTCGCTCACGGACTCTCCTGCGCGCTCGGGGCGATGTCTTGGCGGGCCTTCCGGTGGATCAGAAGGATGGCCAGGGCGCCGCCGAATGCCATTTGGTCGTTGCGAAAACCGCCCAGCGCCTCGGGATGTCCGGTGATAAGCATCGGCAGATGCACCGTGTACGCGAAGAGGAGCATCAAGACGCCCGCGGTTGCCGCGGCCAGGACGACGCGCCGCCCCGCCACGATTGCAACCCCCGCGCCGAAGAGCGCGACTCCGGTCACGTAGACCCAAAAGCGCGCGGGGGGAATCGGCACGAGAGGATCGAGCGTTTCGGCCCCGACGAAGTGCATGACGCCACTCACCACGAGAGGTACTCCGAAGAAGAACCGCGCCGCGCGGTCCAGCCACACCGTCTCCGAGGATCGCCCGTTCGCTGACGACCGAAACTGAAGGGCCATGATCACCTGCCTGTCAGTGGGATTCGTTGCCCCGTACGGAGGCTTCATTCTGCGTAGGTACGGATGCTGGGCGGGGAGAGATACGTCGCCGAATCCCATGGAGGGCGCCCGTTCAGATGGCCTTCAACTCCTCAGCGCAGCCGCGCGGCGATGACGGCGGCGAAGCGTTGCGGTGCGTCGCCTCCCTCGATCAGGTAGCATGAAGGATCCACGGCCTCGATCTCCATGACCGTGCGGCCCGTCGGGCTCAGCACGGCGTCGACCCTCGCGTACAGCGTCGTATCGAGTTCGCCGGCACCGATCACTCTCCTCGCCCAGGCCAGGTCGTCGTCGGAGGGTTGTACCGGGGCGCGTGATCCCCCGAACTCCGCTTGAACCCTGAAGTCGCCCCTTGCGGGCTGCTTCCGGACAGCATGACTGAACCTTCCGTCGAAGAATACGAATGACGTCTCACCGTAGGTGAGTAGGGGCACATGGAACGCCTGGGCCAGCAGCTCACTCTGGCCTTGCAGTGCGTGTAGAAGCGGAAGGAGCTCGGTGACGTTCTCCCGACTCACGAGGTGCGTTGAGCGTGACAGCATCGACACCGTCGGCTTGACCACGGCGGAACCACAACCAACCGAGTCCATCCACCCGCCGAGGTCGAAGCGCCCTCCGCGCTCCAGAAGGGCAGTCGTCGGGATGGAGATGCCCTTCGAAGGCAAGTCCAGTAGGTATCGCTTGTCGAGGTAGCGCGCGACCAGTCCCGGCTCGTTCCATACGGTCACGCCCGACCGGTGAAGTCGATCGAGCCATCCTCGGAAGGCTTCGGGGGAGCGGTCGTAGTCCCAACAGGATCGCAACACCACGGCGTCGAAGTCGGCCCAATCTCGATCCCTACTCCAAACGCGCGGTCGTGCTTGGACCCCGCGGGCGCGAAGAGCGGCGACCAGCTCCAGGTCGTCGGGGTCGAGATCAGGGAGCCCCGCATGGGTAGCTAGAGCCACGGTCGGCCCGGACCGCATCAGCCAAGCTGGCATGCGCTTCTCCTGTGGTTGTTCCGGCGGTCGTCCGATCTCGGGGCGCCCTCTCGTACGCGGTGCGCCGCACCCGAGATACGGACAGCCGTCGCGGACGTATCCCGGCCGAGGTTTGCTCCGTACATGGGCCGGTGTCACGTGGACCGCGTATCTGACCCGGTGGGTCGGGAGGCTGCTATGGTGGGCGATGATCGAGTGCAACGGTTGCTGGGCGGCGCGCTGGCGTTGAAGGGGAAGGCGCCTGGGAGTGCGCGTCAGCACGTCTCTCGCCGGCTGTTGGTCGTGGCGGTGGGCCTGGGCATCGCCGCACCCACCGCGAGCGCGGCCCAGGATATGGGTGTCCAGAATCCGGACGCCTACCTCATGGATGCCGGAGATGAGATCGCTCTCAGTCGTAGCGCGGGCCCTCCATCCGTTGGCGACGGCGCGACCCTTCTCGTCATGCGGCTCTCGGGCGAGTACGAGGAGGTGGTCTCGGGGGAGAACGGCTGGACGTGCTTCACCGGGCGGGCTTGGACCGCGCCCGAAGCCTTTCGTGATGGCCGCCGGCATTGGCGGGCCGCGGACTTCGACCCGGAAGTTCGGGCGCCACAGTGCTTCAATGACCAGGCTGCTGCGACCGTCCTCGGGTACTATGAACTCCAAACAAGCCTGCTCATGAAGGGTGCTGCTCCGTCGGAGGTCGATGCGGCGGTCGACACCGCGATCCGAGAGGGACGGCTTCGGCTACCGGGCGCGGGCGCCATGTCCTACATGCTGTCGCCTCGTCAACACCTGGGGGCCCAGGCGGGACGCCTCTTCCCCCACCTGATGTTCTTCACCCCGTTCGCCACCGACGCGTGGTATGGAGTGCCGGGGAACGACCCGACGCTTCCGATGGTCTCGAGCGGGGGTACGCCCTGGGCGGTCACGGTGATTCGCACGCCGCGGTGGTCGGATGGCACCCCGGGCTAGGGACGACGCCGGCGCGGGCGCCGGGAGTGTGGCGGCGTGACGGACGGCTTCTCCGGGTTCGCAGACAAGGTGGTGCTGGTCACGGGAGGTAGCCGTGGCATCGGCGCGGCCGTGGTGAAGCGTTTTTCTAACGAGGGAGCGCGGGTCGCGTTCACGTACCTTCGATCCGATGAAGGGGCGCGGTCGGTTCGTGACGAGGCAAAGTCGTTAGGAGGCCACGTCCTCCCGCTACGCGCCGACTCCGGCCAACCCGGTGAAATGCGAAACGCCGTCGCCAGAGTCATGAGAGAGTTCGGTGCCATCGACGTTCTCGTCGCCAACGCTGGGGTGTTCATTCCGGGCCGGCTGGAGGAGATGGACTACACCGACTACTCCCGCACCTTCGCCGCGAACACGGACGGGGTGGTCGAGGCGGCCCAGTCGTGTGCCGCGGTGATGACCGAGGGGGCGAGCATCATTGCCGTCTCCAGCATCACCGCGTTGGGCTCCTGGGTGTCGGGCATCGGGGCCTATGCGGCCTCGAAGGCCGCCGTCCTGGCGCTCGTGCGCAGCTGGGCTCGCGATCTCGGGAGTCGCGGGATAAGAGTGAATGCGGTGCTGCCCGGGCCCATCGATACGGACATGAACCCGGCTGACACCGAAGCGGCTCGGGCGATCCATGCTCAGATGCCGCTGGCGCGACACGGCTCACCCCACGAAGTGGCAGCGCTCGTTCGATTTCTCGCGAGCGACGAGGCCTCGTTCATTACGGGGGTGGGAGTCGTGGTCGACGGTGGCCTCACCGCCTAAGTCGGAGCGCGCCAGAGGCGAGAAGCGCTCTACGATCCGGCAGCGAGCTGGAGAGGTGTCCCGCTGACGCGAGAGCCCGACTCCGATCGCGGCCGCCGCCAGCGTGGCAATGGGCATTGGCTTGCCAATGGGTCGGCTGGCTGGACAGAGGTACTGCGCGGCCCGGCTCGAAGGAGATGCGGCGGCGACCCTACTCGCGCAACGCCCGGATTGGGTCGGTTCGGGCTGCTCGGGCCACGGGGTGAACGATCGACCCGATGGAGACGAGCACCACGAGTACGGCGGTGGCGCCGTACGTCAGCGTATCGATGGGTGGCGCTTGGTAGACGAGCGGTTCCACGAGACCCGCGGCCGGCGAGGCCACCGCAAGTCCACCCGCGAACGCTGCACCCGTCCGCAGGATCTCTGGCCGGAGCAGCAGGCCGACCAGATTCGACGGACGTGCACCGACCGCTCGGCGGAGTGCGAGCTCCTTGGTACGGCGTGACACCCCTTCCGACACCACGCCGAGAAGGCCGATGATACCGATCACCATGGCCAAGCCCGAGACACCGACCATGACGCCTGTCGTGAGACGCGGAATCGAGAATTCCGCATTCACGATCTCGGATAGTGACGATATGTCCTGGACAGGGAGAGCCGGATCGATCCCGGAGACGGCCTCCCGGACCACCTCTGCTGCGTCGAATCGCGGCGAGTTGCGGAGGATGACCGTGACCGTGGACAGACTCCGGTACCGCTGTTGGAGCGGATAGTA
>CALJKZ010000030.1 GCA_937983085.1 uncultured Gemmatimonadales bacterium | reverse complement strand
CCTTCAAACCGTCCACATCCTCGGCATCACCGCACCCACCACGTTCTGCGGCCTCTGCAGGCCCAACGCGCTCAGCATTCTCCCAAGCATCTCGCAGGTCGCCACCGAGTTTTCATCAATCACATTGATCCGGCCATATCCCGGATTGGTGGGATGATGGTCGATGTTAACGTCCACTTCCAGGCCGTTCAAAACCGTGCCCACACGTTCAGCATCGCCGCTGTCGAGGGTGACAACCAGATCAAAGCCGCCCCCATGCCGGGGGCCAAAGCGCCCGTCGAGCGAACGGTTTCCGCCGACCCCCCGACACCCCCCCCGGACCTGGACACCCGGCCCCACCTCCCACGCGAGGGAGTGCTCCGGCTCAAGATCCGGATTCCCTCGAGCGAAGCCGGTGGCGAAGTTCTCGAAGAAGGTAGGCTCCTTGATGGCCGTACCCACGGAGGCACGAACCAGGGCCCCCTCCGCTCCGGGGAGAGGCGCCGCCACGCCGGCCTGCCACGTACCGCTCACGCCGAAGCGCTCGTTGTCCTCCACCCGTCCGCCGAGTCGATAGGAGAGGCGCCCTGCCTCGCCGGAGGCATGGACGAAGTAGCCCAGGTTCTCCCGCTCGCTGAGACTGCGACCCGACGACGCCCCGAACTGACTGAGGGACTCGTTGAAGGAGCGTTGGCGCTCCTCCTCGTACTCGAACCCCCCGGTGAGCACGAGATCGTCCAGGCGCACGTGGCCACGAAGCTCGCCGGTGCTTCGGCGGAAGTGGTCCAGGCTCGTGAAGCCGTAGAAGCCGAGGGTGTCCGCCGGGCTGTCGGGGGCGTCGTCGGTACCGGCGTCGAACTCGTTCAAGCCGATGCTCGCCTCCACCGACACCCGAGGCGTGAGCTGCCGCGTGGCCGACACCCGGGCGGTCGTCCCGTCGGAGAAAGTGAACGCGTTCTCATCGACGACGGCGCCCGATCCGTCCGTGGGGAAGTGATACGTCCTGTCGGAAGCCCTGACGTTGACCTCCAGGGTCGTGCGATCGTCGGGTCGGAAGCGCCCCACTCCCGAGAGGACCGTACGGGTGCTCTGGTTGTTGAGGTCGAAGATTCCGTCGGTGGTGCGGCGGGAGAGGGACAGCCCGTAGCTTGCTCGCTCGGTGCCGGCGCGAAGATCGGCGACCACGTCCCGGTGTCCGAAGGAGCCGCCTTCGACGGACACCGTCGCCACGGGTGCGCCGCGCCCCGAGCGCGTGATGACGTGGATCACTCCCGACACCGCGTCCGAACCGTAGAGGGCGCTGGCAGGTCCCCGGACGATCTCGACGCGCTCCACGGCGTCGGTCCCGAGTTCGGCGAAGTCGAAGCCGCCGCCGGCCTGATTCACCTGCACGCCGTCGACCAGGACCAGGGTGTAGTCGCTCTCCCCGCCCCGAAGGAAGAGGGACGTCACGGCTCCGAACGAGCCTCCCCGCACCACGTGGACCCCGGCCACGTCGCGTAGGGCGTCCCCCAGAGACCCGCTCGAGAGGCGAAGGGCGTCGCCCTCGAGAACCGTCACATGACTCGTCACGGCCTCCTCGTCGAGCGTGGTGGGGGCGGCCGTCACGATGAGGCCCTCCAGGGAGAACGCATCGATGCGGTCCGACGTCCGATCCTGGGCTGAGAGCGGTGAGGTGGTGAGGACCGCGAACAGGGTGATGAGCGTACCGACCGCTACCTGGCTGGCGGCTGCCGCTCGACCCTCGCGAGCTGCGTGCATGAAAAAACCCGTCCTTTCCGGCGCGGAGAGAACGGGCTCGATCGGTGGAGATCCGATCCAGGCACCACCTCCCCGCGGAGGCATGGCTTGGCTCGGACGGGACGCGTCTCCTGGCTCGAGGCCGGCTGCTCGCCTTCCCGGGACTCTCCCAGTGGCTCGCTCCGAACAGCCGTTCCACGCCCGAGGGCGCGGACCTCTTACAGTGGCGGGGCCGCGCCGGATTCACACCGGCTTCCGTGTCGACCCATCCGATACTGTGAGTTGTCGATGCGGAAGCTATCCCACTTCCGCCTGGCCGCAACCGCCTCTCAGCCGTCGCGGACCAATCCGTACTTCTCGATCTTCTTGTACAGGTTGGACCGGGGCATGTCGATCTGGCGGGCGGTCTCGGCCACGTTCCAGTCGTGCTCCCGAAGCCTCTGGAGGATGAAGGCCCGCTCGGCGCCGTCCTTGAAGTCGGCGAAGGTATCCGACGACAGCAGCTCGCCTCCGATCCCGGCTCCGGAAGCCCGACCCGTCGCCAGAAGATCGACGTCTTCGCCCCGAACCGTGTCGCCGGCCGCAAGGATGAGGAGCCGCTCGACCGTGTTGCGGAGCTCGCGGACGTTGCCGGGCCACGACAGCGCCTGCAGACGCTCGATGGCGGCGGTCTCGAAGCCCCGAGGGGACATCCCTTCCCGACTCGTCATCATGTCGGCGAAGTGCTGGATGAGCATGGGGATGTCGTCGCGCCGCTCCCGCAGGGGCGGAAGGTGGACGGGCACGACGTTGAGACGATAGAAGAGGTCCTCACGGAAGCCCCCTTCCTCGATCTCTTCACTCAGATCCTTGTTCGTGGCCGCAATGACGCGGACATCGACGTCGATGGCCTTCGAGCCCCCCACGCGGGTGACCACGCCCTGCTCCAGCGCCCGAAGGACTTTGGCCTGGGCATCGGGGGACATGTCCCCGACCTCATCCAGGAACAGGGTGCCGCCGTCGGCCTGCTCGAACTTTCCGGCCCGATCGGCCACCGCCCCGGTGAACGAACCCTTCATATGTCCGAAGAGCTCCGACTCGATGAGCTCCGAGGGAATGGCCGCGCAATTGACCTCGACGAACGGCTCGTCCGAGCGTGCGGACAGTCGATGGATGGCTCGAGCCACCAGCTCCTTTCCGGTCCCGTTCTCGCCGGTGACGAGCACGCGAGCATCGGTGGGGCCGACCTTCTCCACGCGTTCCAGGACCTGCCGGATGGCGTAGGACGTGCCCACGATCTCGTACCGGCTCTCGATCTGGCTCCGAAGGTCGGCCATGCTCTGCGTGAGACCGCGGAGTTCGAGGGCCCGTCGGAGCGTCACCAGGAGCCGGTCGGTATCGAGGGGCTTCTCCAGGAAGTCGTAGGCGCCCTTGCGGGTCGCCTCGACGGCGGTGTCGATGGTGCCGTGCCCGGAGATCATGATGACCAGCGTGCTCGGATCCTCCTCCCGGAGGCGGGCCAGGACGTCCAGACCATCCAGGCCGGGCATCTTCACGTCGAGGAAAATGACGTCGGGGCGAAAGCTGTCGGCGAGGTCGATGCCTTCCGGACCATCGGCCGCTTCGGCGACCTCGTGGCCCTCGTACTCGAAGACCTGGGCCAGGGCGCTGCGGATGCCGCTCTCGTCGTCGATTACCAGAAGGCGAGCCATGTCACTCCCTTCGAGGGGATGGGGTGCGATGTGAGGGACCACTCCCGGGATCCCCGGCAGGCCGTCGACGTACCGTCGACGTCAGGGATGGTCGCTCCCATCTACCGCGCGATCCACCATTCGTTCGTCGCGGCGCAGCACCAGTCGGTCGTCCACCACCTCGAGCGTTGCGAAGCCGCTGGGCTGGCGGAGGGTCACGGTGGGCGTGCCACCCGACGCTGCCATGCGGGTCCCCGACGCCGTGGAAAGCTCGTCGGCGATGGCGGCCACCACCGCCGCAGGCAGCCGAACGGGCCCGGCGTGGGCTTCCTCGACCTCGAACCGCAGGGTGCCGTGGACGCTCACCAGGGTACCCACGACATCGACGGAGACGGTGTCGGGCAGTGCCCCGAGCACCGAAGCCAACGGCGCTTTCGCCACGAAGTCGTCCGTCGAGACGCGGGCCTCGACCCGCACCCGGTGACCCACGAAGGCCACGTAGGGATCCGTCACTCCGGCTGGGAGCACACCCGGAAGCGAATGGCGAAGAAGGGCCGTCACATCGTCGGAACCCAGGGACAGGCGAACGCCCGAGTTCCCTTCCCGGAACAGGCGGAGCCGCTCCATGGCCCTCGCCGCGCGCTCCGGAGTGGCGGCGGGCGCGGCAGGGACCTCGCCCAACCGGGTTCCATCCTCCGCGGGTGTCGTCGACCGGGTGCGCAGGCCCACGGCAGCAGCCACGACGCACACGACCACCGTGCTCAGCAGGGCAATGCGCCGGGACGACGTCGTCATGCGGCGCCGAGCCTCGCCCCGGAGACGACGCTGTAGCGGGCACCGTCCGGCGAGAGACGACTCTCCATCAGGTCCACGGTGTGGACGCGAAGCTCACCGTCCAACTCGAGCTCGGCGAAGCACGTGTCGAGGCCGCGGAATACTCCGTCGCCGCCGCCCTCCCGGGCTCGACCGAGCGTCACGTGCGGGTGGAACGCCCGGGTCTCCACGTCGAAGCCCAACTCGGACAACGTCCATTCCAGGTCCTGCTTCAGGCAACGGAGCTCCGGGCAGGCGCGGATCCCGGCCCAGATGACACGAGGCCTCCGGACGGAAGGGAACGCGCCGAACCCTCCGATGTCCGTGGAGAACGGCGAGGTACCCGCCGCGATTCGACCCAGGGCTTCCTGGATGGGCGGCACGCGGTCGCGGCGCACCTCTCCGAGAAACTTGAGTGTCACGTGGAAGTTCTCCGGGTCCACCCACCGAACCGGAAGCTCCTCCTCTCGAAGCGGGCGGGCCGCACGGAAGATGCGATCCTTCTGCTTCTTGGGGAGCTTGAGGCCGATGAAGAGCCGCATGACCGGGTTTACGAGGACGGAAACGACGACGAGCCGAGGCTGGGGCGTCTCACGAAAGCTAAAGGTCGGCCGATGACCCCGCGAGGAAAAAAGGATGCGCGTCGGACTCGGACGTCTCTGCTGCGCTACGTACGGCGATCCCCGCTTCCCATGTCCCCGGGCGCCTTCCTGGGCTGTGTGGCGTCTACGCCGGCCCCGCCCCGGGATCGCTGTCACCGGGGCCTTCGTCGGCGGGCCCGGCCGTGGATGCCCCGTCGCCGGGCTCGGCCGCCGCGCCGCCTGCGCCGGTGACCTCGGCCAGGATCTCCCGGCTCAGGTTGATCCGCTGCGTCGGGTAGGCGAGGGCGATGTCGGGATTCTCGTCCACCATGTCCAGGAGGCGTTCCCACATCTCGGACGACGAGCCGCGCCGCTCACGGGGACGACTCAGGTACCGGAGGGTGAGCAACACGCCGCTGTCTTCCACCGAGACGTACACCACGGGCGTCAGCTTCCGGTACCGAATGAGAAACCGCGGCTCCCCCCGGGGCTGAGGCGTGTTGGCTTCCTTCGTGATTTCGATGGTGAGGTCGGCGGCCAATTCGTTGACCAGATCCCGGGCCTTCCTCCAGTTGCTCTCGAAGGTGACGAGGAGCTTGATCTCGTTCCACAGGTACGGGAAGCCCGCGACATAGTTGGCCAGGGGCTCGGTGAAGACCTTCTGGTTCGGGATGTGGATGAGACGACCGGTGCTCTGATCCGCGTTCACCCAGTTCCCGATTTCCATGATGGTGAACTGGAACAGTCGGCGGTCCACGACGTCGCCGGCATGGCCTCCGATCTGGATACGGTCGCCCACGTCGAAGGGGCGGCGCCATGTGATGAAGCCCCACCCGGCCAGATCCGCCACCAGGTCCCGAAGGGCGATGGCGAGGCCCGCGGAGACGAGACCCAGGAAGGTCCCCAGCGACCGGAGGGCGGTGAACCAGACCTGGATGAGGAAGAGAACCGCGATGACGAAGGCCACGTTGCTCGTGATCTTGGCCCACCGGTACCGAACCTCGGTGTCCTCGACCCGCCGATGCACCACCGCCATGACACCACGGCGCACGAAGAACACGGCCAGGATGATGACCAGCGACAGGAAGATGTTCGCCTGGGTCTCGGGGCTTACACCCGGAACCAGGGTCCATCCCTCCTGCAGCCCGGCTTCCTGAAGAGGGAGCAAACCAGCAACGATCATCGGCTGCGGCCGTGGTTCGAGGGACGTGCGTGCCGCCCCATGATGAACCGTCGTGCCGTGGAACGGAAGGTCGCCGTAGCACCGCTCATTCACCCCCTGCCCCGCGTGAAGCCACGCGGTACTGAACGGACTCCGCCACGTGCCGAGCATGGACCTCGTCGGCGCCGTCCAGACCGGCCACCGTCCGGGCCACCCGGCGAACGCGATCGAAGCCACGGGCGGGGAGGCCCGTCCGCTCCGCCGCGTCCCCGAGAAGCTCGAGCGCCGCCGATGTCGCCCGGACCGCGTCCCGGGAGGTCCCCGGGGCCATCCCTGCATTGGTGAAGGTGCCGGGGTCCCCCGCGTACCGTTCCAGCTGACGTCGTCGGGCCGCCGCGACCCGTCGGGCGACCGCCGCACTCGTCTCCCCGCGAGGACGCGCCGTCAGATCCGGGACGGTGAGGGACGACAGACGCACCTGGAGATCCATGCGGTCGAGGAGCGGGCCGGACACTCGATCACGGTATCGGGCGATCGTGGCCGGATCACAACGGCACCGGTCCGAGGCGTCGCCATGATGCCCGCACGGGCACGGGTTCATGGCTCCCACCAGCAGCACCCGCGCGGGGAATCGGACCCACCGCCCCGCCCGCGCCAGAAGCACACTTCCCTCTTCCAGCGGCTGTCGAAGCATCTCGAGGGCGTCCCGCCGGAACTCGGGCAGCTCGTCGAGGAAGAGTACGCCGTGGTGGGCCAGCGAGAGCTCGCCCGGCCTCAACGGCCTCCCTCCGCCGTGGAGGCCGGCGTAGGACACGGAGTGATGGGGT
>CALJKZ010000029.1 GCA_937983085.1 uncultured Gemmatimonadales bacterium | reverse complement strand
CCTGGAGCCGAGAAGGTCACGCGTCGACGGTCCTCGTCGATCTCGTAGGAGAAGTCGTCGGCCCACGAGAAGTGGTCGAAACGCCTGAGATCTGCAGCGGCGTGAAGCTCCGGGTCTCGGCCCTGCACCCAGATGCCCGAGCAGAGGATCTTGGCGTTCATCGCCATGGCGAACTCGGCCGGCTCGGCGTCGTCCGAAGGCCACTGGGCCTCCACCGGCAGTGCGCCCATCGTCGCAACGACGGCCCCCGTGAGAACGACGCGGGTTCCGCGACTGGACCAACGGCTGACCTGGGTCACGCTCCTACCCTCGTTTGAAGACCATCCATCCTCCCACGGGGAACCCCACCAGCCACGCCACCACGAGCCCCCGCCTGAGCGGCCCGGCGGGTACCACTGCGCCCAGAATGACGACGACCAGGAACGCCACCGCACAATACGCGAGGAGCGGCTTCAGTCTTTCGGCGCTGATGAACTGGCTCTTCGGCACCCGAGGTCATCCTTCCCGCGACGGCATGGTCACGGGCTCCACGGTGGGCACCACCGCGTCCACGTACACCCGCCGCAGGAGCGCCGGCATATCGGTCCGGATCACTCCGTTGATGGCGTCCACCGCTCCCGGAACCCGCTCCCACGAACGATCGATCCACCACAAGGCGTCGGCCGTCGGCGGCCCGCTGTACGCCTCGATCTGACCCCAAACCCCGGCTCCGTCGGAGACCTCGTCCAGGTCTTCGGAGAGCGTCTCGAGGCGCTCGCGCATGGCCTCCACATCGCTCCGCAGGGACTCGACGCCGTCGCGTGCGTCCAGGATGCGCTCCACCTCGTCGAGTTGGTCCCCCATCTCGTCGAGGGCGTCCTCGGCCGCATCCACGGCGGCCGACAGTCGGTACGACTGCATCATGGCGTCGTGGCGCACCATGAGTTCACGGCGGCTCATGCTCACGCGGGGGTCCATACGCACCTGCATCTCCTGCTGCACTACGTCGTCACCCGTCGTGAGTTCGACGATGTAGATCCCCGGCATGACCCGGGGACCCGGGTCCATGGCTTCCCCGTCCGGTCCGTCTTGGGTGAGGCGCAGGTCCCAGGTGATCTCGTTGAGGCCCGCCGACGAGGGCGCATCCTCACTGCGTCGGATTTCGTTGCCCGTCGCATCGGTGATGCGCAGCGTCAGATCGTCGACGTCGGATGCCAGCCAGTAGCGGATGATGGCTCCGAACGGGGGATTCTCCGCCTCCCAGATTCCGGGCGTCCAGCCCTGGGGGCGGTACGTGTTGTACGACGTCGCCCGCCGGATCGGGAAGAGATACGCATTGGACTGCACCACCGTCTCGTCCAGCTCCACCAGAGGCGTCACGTCGTCGAGGATCCAGATGCCGCGTCCGTGGGTCCCCAGAACCAGGCCCTCCTCCCCGCGCTGGACCTTCACCTCCCCCACGGGCACCGTGGGGAGGTTGCTCTCCATGCGGACCCAGCTATGACCGAGATCCTTCAGCACGTACACCCCGAGTTCGTTGCCCACGAAGAGGAGATTCTCGTCGTCGGGATGCTGAGCCAGCGCGTTGACCGAACTCATGGGCAGACCGTTGGTGATCCGCGTCCAGTCCTCCCCGTGGTTGCGACTCACGAAGACGTACGGAGCGAAGTCCGCGGTCCGATGTCCGTCCAACGCCACGAACACCGTGCCCTCGGCCCCGTGGGACGCGACGATACGGGTGACGTACGTCCGGGCCGGTACGTCGTCGTCGAAGTTCACGGTGACGTCCGTCCACGTCGTTCCCCCGTCGCGGGTGACATGGACCCGACCATCGTCGGAGCCGGTGTAGAGGACATCGGCGTTCACGGGGGACTCGGCGATGGCCGTGAGGTTTCCGTAGGTCGACTGGCCGTCGTTTCGCGACATCTGCGGGGCCGACCCCGGGACTCCCATGATCTGCAGCGTGTCGCGATCGATGGCGTACGTCAGGTCACCGCTGATGGCGTCCCAACTCTGCCCGAGGTCGGTGGAGCGGAAGAGCACGTTCGAGCCGAAGTAGACGGTGTTCTCGTCGTGGCTCGACAGGATCACCGGCGAATCCCAGTTGAAGCGGAGGTCCGGCAGTTCGTCGTCACCGTCGGGGCGACCGATGGGCCGGATCCTCGCCCGCTCCATGGTCTCCAGGTTCACGCGGATGAGATTCCCGCCCTGGGACTCGGCGAACATGATGTTCGTATCAGAGGAGTGCATCACGGTGAAGAATCCGTCGCCACTCCCGACGTTGTACCAATCACGGGTCCGGACGCCCTGGTTCGACCAGGTGTCCGAGGGGGCGCACCACGAACCGTTGTCCTGGAGCCCACCACAGACGTGGTAGGGGTCCCGCATGTCGACGCCGATCTCGTAGAACTGGGAGATGGGGAGGTTCCGGAACTGGTACCAATTGTCCGATCGGTCCCAGCTGATGGAGACGCCGCCGTCGCTGCCCAGCACGAGGTGGTCCGAGTTCGCCGGGTTGATCCAGAGGGCGTGGTGGTCGAGGTGGACGCCGGCTGCCGCGTCGTCGGTGAAATTCCGGCCGCCGTCCGAAGACCGGTACATGTTGGCGCCACCCAAGTACATGCGCTCGGGATCGTTGGGATCGATCCAGATCTGAGAGTAGTACATGGGCCGGTTGTTCGTCGTGGAGCGGTGCTCCCACGTCTCGCCCCGGTCGGTGGAGCAGTAGACGCCGTCACGCTCCGTGTCGTCTTCGGCGCCGCTGGCGTCGGCCTGGACCAGCGCGCAGACGAAATTCGGATCCCGGTCATAGATGTCGAGACCGATGCGCCCCTTGTCTCCCTCGGGCAACCCGTCGGTGAGCTCCACCCAGCTGTCGCCCCCGTCCATGGTCCGGTAGATCCCACTTCCGGGCCCGCCACCGTTGAAGCCCCAGGGCTTTCGCTGCCTCTGGTACATGGCCACGAAAAGCGTCTGCGGGTCGACGGGATCCATGGCCATGTCGATGGCTCCGGTCACGTCGTCGACGTAGAGGACCTGCGTCCAGCTCCGGCCGCCGTCGGTGGTCTTGTAGACGCCACGCTCGGGGTTCGCGCCCCAGAGCTGTCCCACGGCGGCGACGTAGGCGACGTCGGGATCACGCGGATGGACCTGGATGCGGGAGATGTGGTGGGTGTTCTCCAGACCCAGGTGGGTCCACGTGCGCCCCGCGTCGGTGGACCGGTACACGCCGTTGCCCCACGGGGAGCTCTGGCGGTTCTGAGGCTCTCCGCTACCCACCCAGACGACGTTGGGATTCGAGGGCGCCACGGTGACGTCGCCGATGGACGCCGTCGACTCGTTCCGGAACACCTCCTCGAAGGTGATCCCCGAGTTGGTCGTCTTCCAGACGCCCGCCGACGCCGTCCCGACATAAAAGATGGCCGGGTCGGATTCGACGACGGCAAGATCCGAGACGCGGCCGCTCATGATGGTGGGTCCGAGTTCCCTGAACTCCAGCGCGTTGGCCACGGAGGCGATCTGCTCCACGGACTGGGCGGATGCCTGCCGTGGGCCGAACGTCAGCAGAAGCGCGAGTCCGGCTACGCACGCGGTAGCGGTGAGGAGGGAGCGAGCGGACGAAGAGAAGCAGGATCGCATGCGAGCCTCGGTGCGTCGGGTGTCGGTTCGGGTCAAGTCGGGCTGAAAGCGGAGCGGCGGGGTTCCACCCTATCCCGACGCGGTCATCCTACGGGCTGTCCCGTCCCCGCGCACGGGTCCGACGCGCGACCCTTCATCGTTGCCGCACACTCCCATTATCCTGCATCAGGCGACCGGTTGCGCCGACGTCGGGCGGCCCAGGTCGCCGAAGCCAGAACCCGGAGCATGATCGAGAACGCGGAGAGGACGCCAGATGGGCAAAGTTCGTACGTACGAGGGTGAGAAGATCACGGTCCGGTTCGACGCTCGACGGTGCATCCACGCGGAACGGTGCGTCCACGGACTGCCCGCCGTGTTCGATGCCGATGCTCGGCCGTGGATCCAGCCGAACGGCGCTTCCGCCGACGCCATCGCCGACGTCATCCACCGCTGCCCCACCGGCGCGCTGACCTACGAGCGCACCGACGGGGGTCCGCCCGAGCCCGTCCCCGACGGGCCGCCCGAGATCCGGGTGGTCTCCGACGGACCCCTCTACGTTCGGGGCTCCCTCAGGGTCGTGGACCACGAAGGTCGGCCGGTGGACACCGGCCCTCGCGCGGCTCTCTGCCGCTGCGGGGCCTCGAAGAACAAGCCGTTCTGTGACAACACCCACCTGGAGACGGGCTTCACCGATGCGTGACGGAGGCCCCGGCCCGGCTTGGCGCGCCGCCGGATGTCACCCCTTCTCGCGCGTGGGGTTCGCGTTGTAGGCAGCCGTCCCCCCGGGTGCGATGCTCAGCCATTCCCAGGCGCCGCCTGCCAGCACCTTGCCTTGAAACGTCATCTGGCCGACGTGGCTCGCCGTGTGGGCCACCGACCGTAGGAGAGCGTCTGCCACCGTGAGCTCGATCCCGCGGATGGTCACCGTGCGACGGAGGTCCTCGTCGTTCAGCTCCGACAGCGCAGTCATGAGCACGTCCCAGCCCCGATTCCACTTCGCCCGAATCTCCTCGGGCGTGGCGTCGCGCACGGCGAATTCGTCGTCGCGCTCCCGCCAGGGCTTCTCTCCGTCCGTGGTGAGGAAGTCGGTGAAGCGAGACTCCAGATTCCCGGAGATATGCCAGACGAGGGTGGCGATGGAGTTGCTCGCCTCCGTCGGACGGGCGACGAGTTGGTCGGCGTCGAGCTGATCCAGAGTCCGCTCCCCGAGGGAGCGATAGCGGCGGTACTCTCCTTCGATGCTTTCGATGATGTCGCGCATGCCCGTTCCCCTGTGGTTGAACCGCGCCGGCCGCATGGTCCCCAGCGACCATTCCCTCTACAATGTCGCCCTCGTTCCCCTGCCCGGTCCACCGGATCCCATCTCCCGACCCACGCGCCACGCATCCTCATGAAGAAGCTCTGTATCGCACTGACCGTCGCCCTCGTCGCTTGCGGGTCCGACAACCCCGAAGTCGCTCGCTGGGAGGCCATGGCCGACGAGATCACGATCACGCGTGACGACTGGGGCATCGCCCACGTCCACGGTCCCACCGACGCCCACGCCGTCTTCGGGATGATCTACGCCCAGGCCGAAGACGACTTCAACCGGATCGAGGTGAACTTCCTGAATTCCCAAGGACGGCTGGCGGAGGCGGAGGGCGAGGACGCCATCTGGCGGGACCTCAGAATGAAGCTCTTCATCGACCCGGCGGAGATGCAGGCCCTGTACGCGGCAAGCCCCGAGTGGCTCCGCGACCTCATGGACGCCTGGGCCGACGGACTCAACTACTACCTCCACTCCAACCCCGACGTGCAGCCCCGCGTCCTCACCCGGTTCGAGCCCTGGATGGCCCTGACCTTCAGCGAGGGCTCCATCGGCGGCGACATCGAACGGGTGAGCCTGGGTGAATTGGAGGCGTTCTACACCGAGGGGCCGGGCGCCATGGCCATGAGCGACGGGGTCGGTGTGCGCCTGGCGGGCACGGAACGGCTCGACGCCGGCGACCCTGACCGACGGATGATGCACCGCTCGGCGTCCTCGGGAAGCACCCTCGTGGCGGCCGACGGCTCGGTGGCCCATCTCGACTCCTCCCAGCCCTCCCTGGTGACCTCGGAGGAACCCCTGGTGGACTGGACCGAGCCGACAGGCTCCAACGGCTTCGCCATCGCGCCCGCCAACAGCGCCACCGGCAACGCCCTTCTCCTCATCAACCCGCACACGTCGTTCTTCTTCCGCTCCGAGCTCCACATGCGGAGTGACGAGGGGCTCAACGCGTACGGGGCCGTGACGTGGGGCCAGTTCTTCGTGTACCAGGGCTTCAACGAGGATGCCGGCTGGATGCACACCTCCAGCGGCGTCGACAACATCGACGAGTTCCTCGAGACGGTCGTGGAGCGGGACGGAGGGTACGTCTACATGGTGGACGGCGAGGAGCGCCCCATGACCACGCGTCAGGTCACCGTCCCCTATCGCACCGCCGACGGAATGGCCGAGCGGGAGTTCACGGTCTTCCGGACGCACCACGGGCCCATCGTGAGGTCCGTGGGCGACCGCTGGGTATCGGTGGCCCTCATGGAGGAGCCCATGTCGGCCCTCATGCAGTCGTTCGGGCGGACGAAGGCGCGCAACCTCGCCGATTACCGCGAGAACATGTCCATGCACACCAACTCCTCGAACAACACCGTCTACGCCGACTCCGAAGGGAACATCGCGTACTGGCATTCCAACTTCGTGCCTGAGCGGAACCCGGACCTCAATTGGCTCGAGCCCGTGGACGGGAGCGTGTCGGCCAACGACTGGGGTGAGCCCCACTCCATCGAGGAGACGCCCAACGTCTTCAACCCCTCGGTGGGATGGATCCAGAATACGAACAACTGGCCGTATAGCGCGGCGGGCCCCGACAGCCCCGATCGCGCAGACTTCGCGCCCTACTTCGAGCGCGACCAGGAGGAAAACGCTCGCGGCATCCACGCCATCATGGTCCTCGAGGGCGTCGACGACTTCACCCTGGAAAGCCTCTGGGCCGCCGCGTACGACAGCTATCAGCCTGCCTTCGAGCCCCTCGTTCCGGCCCTGGTCGCCGCCTGGGACCGGGCACCCGACTCCCACCCGCTCAAGAACGCGGTCGCCGAGCAGGTCGAGCTGCTACGCGACTGGGACTACCGCTGGGGCGTGGAGTCGGTGGAGACGGCCCTGGCCATCT
>CALJKZ010000028.1 GCA_937983085.1 uncultured Gemmatimonadales bacterium | reverse complement strand
GGAGTCCGTCCAGATCCGCCTCTCCGGAATCGCACCCGTCCCCGCCGCCAAGTATACAAACAACAAGCCAGTTCCCGTCCTGACCACGATCATCGAGATCGAGAAGGCCCCGGATCGCACGTACCCCGGGCAGTCGATGATGGGCCTCGACATTCCCGCCTCGGAGCAGATCCAGGGATCGGAGCCCGACGTCGAGATCGCCTGGCGCGGCCGCGAGCTCTGGGATCCCAGGCAGGGAGGCAACCCCGACACGGGTCCCTTCGCTTTCACGAGGAATCCCGACCTCGCGATTCTCGACGCCTACCTGAACAAGCAGTACGGCCTTGGGCGCCGCTACACAGTGGCGGACATGAACCTGCAGGCCTTCCAGGATGGCGCGAACCTCGCGGACACGCAGGTGAAGCTGAACCCGAACGATCCCAACAGCCCCACGGAGCGGCTATGGGAAATCGACTTGGCCGTCGACATCAAGAGCGAGACGCGCCAGTGGATCGACCACATCGCGCGGACGTGCCGCGCCGAGGTGTTCTCCAGCGAGGGCCTCATCACGATTGCCCACGACGTTGCCCAGTCCACGGTGCGCCGTCACTTCGAGGCGGATCCGCAGAAGTACTCCACGCGGCACAACGTGCTGACCCTGCCGAACGGCGCCCCGGATGTCCGCCGCAACCGGATCTCGAAGAGACCCAACAAGGTCACGATCAAGTACCAGGACCGCAACGACTTCTATCGCGAGGCCACGAAGACGGTGGTCACAAACGCGCAGGTGGGCGTCACCGAGGCCGAGCGCCCCGAGGAGCTTCAGCTGTTCGGCATCACGCGGGAGAGCCAGGCCCTGCGCGAGTCGACGTACATCCGGAACAAGGCGAACCTGGTGCCCACCCTCTGCACGATCGCTGTCTCCTACGGGGACCTCGATCTGGAGCCTCTCGACCTCGTGACGTTCTCCTACGCGAAGTACGGCTACGTCACGAAGCAGTTCCTCGTCGTCAAGCCGACGTATGTGCCTGGGACGGGCCGCGGCGTCCTGCTGCTCCAGGAGTACTCCAGCGGCGTGTACCCGGACGGGGTCGTGTTCAGCAGGACCGTCGGCGGTGGGCCCTCGTTCTCCTGCAAGTACGTGTGCGTGAACAAGGAGTCGCTGGCCATCCCGGAGGCGAAGGTCGCGGCGCCGCCTTCGGCACCCTCCAAGTCGTCGCCGCCCGCCGCGGGTCCGCCCAAGGCGAAGGCGAACGCCGTCGTGTTCGTGTTGTCCTCCGCGCCGGAGGCAACGGTGTTCCTCCAGCAGGGCGGGTGAGATGTCAAAGCGCATCGTGGAGGTCTTTCTCGACGAGTACGTCAACGTCGATCCGACGGTGCGCGGCTACAACCTCTACATCTCCCGATACCGGCAGGTGAAGGGGAAGTGCATCTTCCACTTCTGCAAGAACAACCTCGCGCGCCTGATCCTCGACTCGGGAGAGTGGTACGCGCGAGTGCTCGCCGTGAACGCATGGGGGGAAGACGACTGGCGCGCGGTCGAGCCGGTCCTATGGTCGATCGGCGTCCCGGCGGCACCCGTGTCCGCGCTGAAGAACCCCGGCCTGAATGTCGTGCGGCCGCAGTCCGGGCTTCGCGTCAGCTTCGACCCGCCGGACCAGGATGAGGACCGTCAGTACGTCGAGGTCCTCGAGGGTCCCGACGAGGATCGCGCCAAGCTCGTTGCCGTCCTGCCGGTGCTCTCGTTCGACGCCCCCGAAGACGTCACGATGGCACCAAGGCTTCCCGCCGGCGTGATCCCCGTCGGCGGCGTTGAGCGGTCCGCAACGCGCAAGGTCATCCTTCGCCCGGTGAGCTACGGCGGAAAACGTGGCACGTCCACGACGGTCGACCTTCCCGTGCCTCATGTGCCCGACTCCGTCGTGGAGGTCCTCTTCGAGATCGACGGAGCCACGAACACCGGATTCGTCGCCCCGACGTCCACGGACGCCTTCGAGCTCGACGCGACGGATGGCCTCCGACTCCGGGCGCTTCCGCTGTGGAATCTGCTGGCTGCGAACTGGGGGGTGTGGGACGACCCCGCTGGCCTCTTCGGCGGTGAGATCTACGGCTCCAACTATCTCCGAAGCGGGACGCTGGTATCGACGGTCCATGACTTCGGAATCAAGACGGAGTTCCAACTCTCCATCCTCGACCAGTTCCAGCGCAAGAGCGGAACGGCCGCGGGCCCAATCTCCTGGGACCAGGACTGCTGGCCCGCGTGGCCTGGGCTGGAGGCAGGGCCCGAGCGGTTCACGGTCCACCGCGGCTTTTGGCGTCGTGAGATCCTGACCTGGGACGAGAAACCGCTCTTCCCGCAACCCCAGCCGCGATGGGAGTACGAACTCGATGAGTCCGGGACCTATCTCCCGTACGACCACGAGGCGGTCCTGGTCGCGAACAAGGTGCGGGTGCGTTGCCACCTCTATGAACCCTCCGGCTTCTTCCAGCTGATCTCCCCGAAGGTGGTCGTTCAGGCCGTGCACCGGCGCTTCCGGTGGGAGAAAAACGAGACGTACACGGGCGGATCGTCCACACAAGACTTCAACGCCATCGACCATCCCGTGACGGGGAAGAGCCCCTGGACGAACGAGATGATCGTCAAGGTCACCCCTTACACGACGGGGATCATCGCCGCCGTCGTGCTTCGGGACGGCAATCCGGTCTCGGGGCCGCCAAGTTACAGGGTGGCCATGATCGAAGAATCAACGGGAGCCGCCCCCGCGGGCAACGTCGACTTCGCGGTCGAGGTCTCGGGCTACTGACATGAGCTGGGACCTTCCGGTAGCGGGGACGGGGAGCGGAAGCGACGCTCTGACCAAGCTCAAGACGTCGCTCATCGGCGCCGCGACCCGCCACTACGGCGCCACGGACCCGAGCAGCGGCAGCTGGGGGGCGGCGGAGCTGGGCCAGTACTGGATCCGCACGTCGGCGCCCTACAGCGACGACAACCCCGCGATGTTCCGCTGGGAACTCAAGGACGCCACTCCCACCTACGGCTGGGTCCTGCAGGGAGTCCTCGGGTGGCGCAAGCACGGGACGCCGGCGAACCGAGGTGTCACCTTCACGACGACGTCGCCGCAGACGGCGAACGTCGCCTGGGAGGATGTCGCCTTCGCGGCGCAGCTCGACACGGAGCGCACCGCCCAGGGTTTGCCGCTGGCACGCGTGGCCTACGCCGTGAAGCTGGTCGTGCGCGTCGAGGCGGCCGACACGATCCCGACGGGCGCGGGCAACGAGGACAAGGGGTACTTCGCACTCCGCGAGAACGGCGATACCGGGAGCGGCCGACGCTTCCATGCGCAGGTCGCGGATCGCGCGATCGAGTACGAGACGATCGTCTTCCTCGACGGCTCGGAGAAGGCCGAGATGGAAGTGAAGGTGGAAGACGGTGCCTCGCCCAGCTTCAAGTACGAAGCCTGGGTGATGGCGTGGATGGAGTTGCTGTAGTCGGTAGCGCCCCGGCGGGGGATGTCGGTCCCCCACCGGAGCTGGCCCTGGAGTATCGGCTCCCGGGTTGGTCGGATCCTAGCGAGTTCAAGAGCAAGGAGCTGAAACGTGTCCGTAACCGCCTGTGTCGGCAGGAGGGGCTCGCGCCGTGTTCTGGCGCGGGCGATGGCGTGAGCGGAGCCGGTTGGCCTCGGATCCTCGGCGCGCCGTTCATGCGACTTATCAGCGCGTTTTCGAGACCAAAAGACGCCAGAGAAGGGACCAAACGCGCATGGACTGGCAGCAGAAGATCATCTTCCCTCTCGCCATCGGTCTCGTCGCCGAAGGGAGCACCGAGGGTCTCTTCCACCCCATCGTCCAGTTCGGCGCCCTGAGTCTGCTCGGAGCCCTTCTCGTGATGAACTACCGGTCCGCCAACGCGGACCGCGACGCGCGCATCAAGGAGGCCGCCTCGGAGCGTGAAGCACGCAAGGAGGAGACCAGGGCACGCAACGAGCGCGAGCGCCTGCGCCTCGAGACCATCCGGCAGATGCAGGCCGAGAGCATGGCCGCCCTTGAGCGTGCCTACGGTTCAAGGAAGGAGACCAAATGAGATTCCTTCCCTTGCTGCTGCTCTTCATGGCCTGCGCGGGCACCCCGATCGAGCCCTACGCCTTCTTCCCTCCCAATCTCGGCGCCGCCACGGACGGCAACGTGACCGTCCTCGTGGCCCAGGGCGAGGGGCAGGCGGGCGTACGGCTGCTGCCGGCCTCGGAGACCTCGATCCACCTGCTCGGCCCGGTGAGGCCCGAGGCAGGGAAGGTGATCGTCATCCGGCGGAAGCCAGTCAAGGAGCGCCTCGTCCTCGACAAGGGGCAGGCTCTGCCGTCCTGGTGTCGTCACCTCTTCACGGACGCGGAAGCGGCCGCGCTGCAGCTGGAGTTTCGCGAAGAGCCGTGAAGGACTTCCTGCGCCGCCAGTGGGACACCATCGCGATCCTCCTGCTCCTTGCGGCCGCGATCGCGATCTTCCTCTCCGGGTGCCGCAGCGCCCGGGAGACCGTCCCCTGGCGGGTTGTCGAAGCCGAGCTCCGGGACGGGGCGTCGCTGAAAGCCGACGGCAGCGGAGCGGTCGAGTGGATCCGCGGGGTTCGCGGTGAGGCGCGCGTCGACGTGGACAGCGGTCCTGGCTCTGCTTCTGTCCACCTCGTGCGCGGCGATGACCCGGCTCGAGGAGAACCTAGAGCTCCTGCGCGACGAGACGCTGCCGCGTGTGAACCGAAGCCTCGACCGGCTCGACGCGTTCCAGGAGACGGCCCAGACGGCCCTGGAAGAGGCGAGGGAGTCCCAGCGGGAGCTCTCCCGCTGGATCCCCCTGATCCTCGCCGGCGTCGTGGCGCTGCTCTTCACCGGCGCGAAGACGCTTCGACGCTGGGCGCAGCGAAGGCGCTCGGACCGGTCGTCGGCGCAGGGGTAGGAGCCCTTGCCGTCTGGGCCGTGATGAGGAGAAGTCGACGATGAACTGGCTCCGCAAGCGCTACAGCACCGTCCTCGTCGCCTTCGGGCTGGAGGCCAGCGAACTTGCCGAGATCGGATGGCCGCACGCCCTCCTGCTCTGCTTCTACATCTGGCACCAGACCCGCACCGACGGAAAGCTGATCGAGAGAGGAGTGAAGACGCGATGAGCGAAACCAGTCTGGGCGTGGACCTCACCGTCCTCGGCCCCCAGGGCGACGCGTCGTGGAAAGGACTCGCGGCCGGCGCGCGGCTTCCGCTCGGACTCCGGCCCGGCCAGCCCACCGACGCCGTGGCCGTCTTCCAGAACAAGGAGCCGTTTCCCGTCGTGGTCTCTGCCGTGCGCTTCGACACGCCCGACCAGACCGCTCTCCAGGTGCTCGACGGCGTGTCGGTGGTGGGCGCGCCGGTCACGGTGGCGGCGAACGGCAGCGGCGAGGTCACCGTTCGCTTCGCTTGCAAGGGCACTGCGGGCGAGGGCCTCGCGGTTGCGGGCACCGTCGTCCTGATCTCGGCGAGGGCGTGATGTCGATCAACGTCATCAAGCCGGATCCGCCGTCCCGGGAGAAGGCGTGGAGCGAGACGATCTGGGACTGGGCGGTGAAGGGCCTCAAGGCCGGCTTCCCGCCGCTCGTCCTGTCGACGCTCCTGGTCTGCCTCTTCGTGGGCTCGATCTACTACTTCGACGCGCGCCCCTACTTCCTCGCGGCGGCCGAGGAGTCGAGGGAGTCGAGCCGGATCGTCCAGGAGATGCTCAGGCTCGATCTGGAGCGAAAGCAGCAGGACGCCTCGGCGACGCCGGCCCCCTACCCCGCCGTGCTCTGGGCGGACTGGCAGCCCGCGTGGTCCTGGGGCGATCCGGAGATCGCGCGCGTCAGTTACCCGGAGCGCACGATCACCAACGGCGGCCTCGTCGAGAGCGTCAGCGTGTGGATGCACAACTACGAGACGGGTAGCGAGGTCTGGCTCAAGGGCTCGGCGCTCAACACCACGCTCGACGGAGAGATGGGAGAGAAGTGGCGCGTCATCACGTTCCACCGGACTGCGGTGCCCGGTGGCATGACGCAAGGCCGTCGCTACTCGTTCCGCGTCCGCTACATCCTGACGAACCCCGACGGCACGGGGCGCTTCGAGTACCTCTCGCCCGGGCGCGCCGTCGATGTCCCGCCGTAGTAGGCAAGCGAAGCGCCCCGTCCGCTCGGAAGCTGAGGCGTGGCGACTCGTCGCCGAGAACCGGAGGTTCATCGGCGTGGTGCTGCGCGAGCACCTCTCGCGGTACAGGCACCTGCACGACGACCTGACGCCGGCATGCCTCGAAGCCTTCTACAACGTGGCTCGCTACTACCAGGGGAACGACCACGCGCACCTGCTCAACATCGCCAAGAAGCGGATCCGCGACACGGCGACGGTGGAGGCGATGGCGCTGGCCTTCCCCGCACGCGCAGCACCGCACATGCTTCGGCTGAAGACGTCCGGTGCGCGACGGGCAGCGAAGCGTCTGTTCGCCGGCGCCGTGCACCTGCCGGAGAAAACTCCCGGCGGCACACCGCTGTCGCACCATGCCGCGCTCGCGCTCGTCGGTCCCACGACGCCTTCCGCCCTGGACGAGGTCGCTGCACGCGAGGACAGCCCCACCGCCGCGGCGTGGCGTCGGCGACTCGAACCGCGCCTCGCGCGCGCCATGTCAGCGAGCGAGATCGCCAGCGAGCTCGGATGCTCCGTGAGCGCCGTGCACAAGTGGCGGCGGCTCCTTGGACTCCCCCGGCCCCGCAAGGCGTGGCACGACCGGGCGATCGCCCTTCACCATCAGGGGCTCCACGCCCGCGAGATCGCCTCCAGGGTCGGCAGCAGCGACCAGAGCGTTCGCAGGTTGCTCCGGTCCCGGGGCCTGCCGGCGCACCCCAGAGCGCACATGAAGCGCGTGGTGGAGCGCTGGAAGGTGGCCATGGCCGCCTGGAGAGATCGGGAGGGGATGTCCCCCGGAGACGTCGCGGCGCTTCGGCTGGCGTCCATGGCCGAGCAGCTGGGATGGGCGGGCCGCAGCTACGCCGAGGCGAGGGTGCTGGCAGCCATGGAGAGCCGGCCGCTCGAGGCACGGTGGACCGTGGACGAGCTGGCCGCGTCGATCCGCGATCTCTCGAAGGAGCGCGACCTGCCCAGGTCGGCGCCCTCCGTCTCGTCGCTCCGGGCGAAACACCTGCCGCGCCTACGGCGCTCGGCTCACGTCGAGGCCTCCGGCGGGCGCCCCGGGAAAGGTGGGTTCCGGAGTCGATGGCGGCTTGGACCTGCAGCGCTTGCGCACGTGAAGCAGCGCCGCAGGAGAGCCTGAGGAGAAGCACCCTTCAAGGGCGAGCGGGAGTGCTGCCGAACCTGTAGGATGAGTACCCACATGGATGAGCACGAGGACTGGCGCGATCCGGACCTTTCCTATCCTTGGGAAAACTGGCGCGGCAGTGAGCGCCACCCGTGGGAGGAGTGGGGCGACGACGAAGGGTCGCCGCCCCTGGCAAGTTCGAACTCCTACTCGGGCAGCCCGGTCGTCGCCGGCTGCGCAGGCGCCACCTCGAACGGCAGCGTGTCCACGAGCTTCGAGTCCACGTAGACGTGGAGCTCGTAGAGCCCCACCCCGAGAACGGTCTGGAACGCGGTCAGGTACATGTGGTTCCCGCCCGCCTTGGGGAGGTCGAACGGGTTCCGGTGCTGCCACACGCGCTTCCCGTCAGCGTTGACACCGACGATGTCCATCTCGTGCTGGCCCTGCTCGGACGGGTCGTAGCAGACACCAACTACGAGCGCGGCTTGGTGGTGCTGCCCGGGCTTGGGGTCTGCAAAACGGGTGATCCCGGAGCGGACGAACGTGATCGTCCCGTCCGGGCCAGGCACGGCGGCCTGGCAGAAAAACGAAAAGACCTTCATCGAAGCTAACTCCTGCGGGTCGGCGTAGGTATCGCTTTCGCAAACCTCTCCGAGAGGCAGCTACCGAGATACCCACGGCGACCGTATGCCTATGTCGCCGTCCACGATAGGGGCGGGAAGGGACAGGATCGGCGTATGTCTCAGTGGCAGGGTGAACCCCCGCCGGAGGAGGCTCCGACGGGGGTTCGTGACATAGGCGCGGTGATCAACCGCAGGAGTAGTGGAAGGTCGGAGACTCTTCCGTGATCGCAGAAGGGGGGCGGGCGAGGCTCGACACTCGTCGATTAGGCGACACGGCTCCCTCCCGTGGCGACTCCTCTGCTCGCTGACCGGCCCGATCTTGCCACAGGGGAACGACGAGAACGAGACTAATCAGGGCGACAGGCGCTGGGTCTCTCCTCCCAGATTAGTCCCACGATGGGAACAAAGCCTCCGAAGCCCTGATAGTCGCGCCATCTCGCGAAGCCAATCCGTTCCGGGTCAGCGTCCCGACGTAGGTCCTGAACGTCCCTCCCGAGGCCTCGAACCCCGTCCGGGCCCCCAGTTCTTCCGGGGTGATGGCCCCGGGGTAGGCGGCAATCAGCTCGTCCAGCATCCGGGCCTCCCCAGCGCGCAGCTTCTCACGCCACATGGCCTGCAGCTCCTCCGTCGTCGCAGGCGCCGCGGGGACGTCGTCGCCCAGGTAGGCGAGCCCCGCCTCCGTGGCCTTCACGATGCGGCCGTTCCGGTCGACCAGGCCGTGGCGGGAGAGCGTGCCGATGTACGTGCGGAACGTGCCACCGGAGGGCTTGAACCGGCTTAGGGTCCCCAGCTGCGCCACGGTGAGCTCGAGGGGATGGCGCTGCGCGAGGACCTGCAGCATGCGCCGCTCGCCGGCGCGGAGGGAGACGCCGTCGGGCGCGGCTGCAGCGGGCGCGCGCCGCCGGGGCCCTTGTTGGTCCCTATCTGGTCCCTTTCTAGGGACCTGCACGGTGGAGCCTTCCACCCGTTGCGCTTTCCCCACGGCCGCCACGAGATCCTGCAGGAGCGGCTCGAGCCGTCGGACTGCGCTGTTCACAACGTCGCGGAACTCCTGCAGCGCCGCCTTTTGGGCCGCCTCCGCGATCGAGGGGGCCCGCTCGAGGCCTTCCCTCGTCTCGCGGAGGACGCGGTCGATCGAGCGGACGAGGCCGGCGCCCGCGACCTTGACCTCCTTCACCTTGGGCGCGGCCGCGGGCAGCTTCGCCAACTGTGCCTCGAGCTCGCGGACGCGACGCTGAAGCCGCCGCGGGTCCTCGTCCTCGGCCTTCTGCACGAGCTGCTCGAGCTCGCCCCGGAAGGCCTCGACGTCGACAGGGGCCACCGACTTCGGCGCTTCGGCGCGGGCCCCCACCTCCGGCGTCGCGCTCGAGTCAAAGGTCCGGCGCTCCCGGAACCGGGTCTTCTCCAGGAGCCCCAGCCACCCCGGGGCCCACACGAAGGCGGTGCCCACCGGAAGCGTGGCGAGCTCGTGCAGGACCTGCTCCCGCTGCTCCTGATCGGCGTGAAACTCGATCCACGCGTCGATCGCCTTCCGATCCTGTGGCGACAGGGTCCGGAAGCAGACAAGGACCTCGACCTGGCTGAGCACGTCCTTGTTGATCGCTGCGCTCCGCTGGGTCACGAGCGTCACCCCGAGGCCCCGGGCGCGGCCGCGGCGCACGACCTGGTCCACGGCGCCGAAGCACCGCTCCGAGCCCTTGTAGAGGCGCTGGGGCGCGAAGGCGTCCGCCTCGTCGAGCACGACGTGGAGGGCCTCCCGGTTCTTCCGGTAGAGCTGCTCCAGGAACTCCGCGACGAAGCGCCGCTGGTCGGTCTTCGACATCTCCCCCATGTCGAGCACGGCGCTGGCCCTCTTCGCGACGACGAAGTCGGCGACGAGCTTGCCGGCGCCGGCGTCGAGGGGGAGGTCACCGTGCTCACCGCCGAGGACGAGGATCGGGAACCCCGGGCCCTTGCCGCTCGCGGAGCTCCGGAGGCCCCACCACACGGAGAGGGGATCGAGGACGATGAGGGGGAGACCGACGTCGAGCAGCTCCTCGGACAGAACCGCCGCAGCGTACGTCTTCCCTGAGCCGCGCTTCCCCAGGACACCGAATGTCTGGGTCGCGGCCTCAAGGGGCAGGGCGAGGGTCTTCGAGAGGCGGAGCTGCTTACTTCCCACGGCCCTTCCCCGTTGCCAGGTACTGGAGTAGGGCCAAGGCCCGCTCGCGCTCGTCGTGCGTGAGCTTCGTCCGCTCGACGGAGAACTCCATGAAGCCGGTCCCGCACCGGACGAAGAGCACGAGGTCCCACGTCTTCGGCGATCGCACGGCAGGCGGGGTCTGCTGTTCGCTCATGAGGTGGGCTCCGGATCGGGGAACTGGCCAAGGTAGTCCCGGCGCTCCAGCTTCACGACGTAGAACGGGTCCGCCTGGCCCTCCGTGCGCCGCTCGTACTCGTCCCGGGCGAGGCCGATGGCGTCGGAGGCGGACACGGCCACGACGAGGATCTCCTCGCCGGCGCAGCCCCACGGGATGACGGAGTACGTCCAGCGCTCCTCGCCGTCGGACTCAACGATCTCCTCGAAGTAGCGGACCTCCTCGGGCACCTTCGGGTGCTTGCCGGACGGACTGAGCAGTTTCCGCATACGACCAAGCACGTCGGACCAGAGGCCTGCGGGCACCGTCGGCCACGCAACCGAAAGTTCGCGGATCTGCTCGTCGAGGCGATCGCCGTCCGTCATGCGCACGCGCTGCACAGGTCCTTCGCAACCCCACCCGCAGCCCTCCAGGCAGGGGCCGTTGTCGGTGCAGCGGCACCTACAGCACTCGCGGCCGCCGGCGGCGACGTCGGCCGCGCGCGCGGCGTCCGTCTCCAGCACCCAAGCCGTATAGGTCGCCAGGTGGCGGCGGAGATGGGCTGCGTCCACGTGGTACCCCGCCTTGCTCGCCAGCACGACGTGGCCAACAATCAGCTGCAGGAGCCACTCCTGCGCCTTGTCGACGGGCTTGGTGTAGTCGAGGGCGGGGATGGTCGGGATGCCCATGGGCGCCTCCTTCTACTTCCTCTTCTTCGCGGCCTTCTTCCGCGCCACCTTCGGCATCAGCACGATGCTCCCGTCGTCGAGGACCTCGACGCGCTGCTTCGGGCCGCAGGCGGCCTTGGCCTCCTGCATCGTCTCGAAGGTCTTCGGCTTGCGCTTCGCCGCGGCCTTCTTCTTGGCGGGGGTCTTCTTCGTCTTCTTCGGCGCAAGGTCCTTGCGCACCTCCGCGGCGATCGCTTTCACGTCGACGCCGAACACGCTGCAGGCGAGGTCGAAGCTCTTGGCGTCGCGGTACTGCGAGAACGCGCCGCGCGAGATGACCAGCTCGAAGGCGAGGGAGCGGACCTGCGCCGGCTCCACCTTGCCACATCTGAGCGCTTCCTGGAGGGCTGCCCCCTCGTGACTCGGTGCGTTCTTCCGCTTCAGTTTCTCGAAGCCTCGCCGGCGGGCCACCGTCTGCTGAGTGTCGTGCCACGAGCTCTCCCACGCGCCCAGCGCGAAGGCGCGCCAGAACTCGTCGTTGGCGAACGCCACGGCCGCTTCCTTCTCCGTCTCGAGGGCAGAGCAGATCCGCGTCATGGCGCGCCGGACGACCTCGTTCCGAAGGCGTGACTCCTGCTGCCGCTTGAGCAAGGTCGTGTCGGTATGTCTAGTGGCGGTCTTCTTCCCCTTCTGCGCCCACTTGAGGCCCTTCGCCTCGCAGACCTTCATTGCGTCCTGGCGCAGGACCAGCTCGTGGGCGTTCCCGTCCCCGTCGAGAGCCACGTGGATCGGGGGCATGTCCTTCTTGCCGATCACGGCTCGCCAGTGGCGTGACTTCGAGTCCTCCCAGCAACGATCGTCGAGGCTGACGAACCTACCGCTGGAGGGCAGATAGGAGCCGTTCCGGAATATCTCCTTGGACTCCTTCGCGGAGAGGACTTTCTTGCCGTCCTGCTCCGCCCGGGCGAGGAGGACCTTGCTCCACGCGTCGCACTTCGACCGGAAGCACTTCGGGTCCGTGCATACGTTTTCGCTCTTGATGTCGTCGAAGAGGAGGGGCTGGTTGCCCGTCCTCTTCGGGCAGACGATGCAGGCCCCGGCTGCCGGCACGAGATCGGCGTCGTCCACCGGGAAGCGGGCTGCGTCGAGCCGGGTCATGAAGTCCTCTTCGAGAAGATCCTTCACTTCCCGGAAGCTCAGCTGGCGGCCGTCCCAGTCCTCCTTGGTCGCCGCGGCGAGTGCCTCGTCCTGCATGGCTGCCGGGACCCGGGCGATGAGGAGCGCCACGGACGGAGCCAGCTTCTCATCGAGGAAGGCCTTGCGTCCCGCCTTCGTCAGGGCGCAGAGCTTCATGCGCCCGTAGATGTACCCCTTCGACTTCCCCACCTTCGCGGCGAGGTCGTCAACGGAGTACCCGTGTTCCTTGTGGAGCCGCTCATAGCCCTCGGCCTCCTCGAGCGGGTGCAGGTCCTCGCGTTGGAGATTTTCGATTACCTGGATCTCGAGAACTTCCTTGTCCGTGAGGTCGCGCACGACGGCCGGGATCTCGGCGAGGCCTGCTGCCTTCGCTCCACGGTACCGCCTGGCGCCGGCGACGAGCTCGTGCTTGCCGTTCTTGCCGGGCCGCAGGAGCACCGGCTGCAGGACCCCGTGCTGACGGATGCTCTCCGTGAGCTCGGCCAGCTTCTCCTTGTCGAAGGAGCGCCGGGGGTTGGTCTTGCTCTCGGCGATCGCGTCGAGCGCGATCGAGGTGGCGGTTGTCATTCGTGAACTTCCTTTCTCCTGCCCCACTCCGCGATGAGGAGCGCGTCGGCGATCGCGTGGGTGATGCGTATCGAGGGCCAGAGCTCTTGAGCGCGTGCCTTCAGGGCGTTCTTCTTCTCCCGCTGGGCCTTGTTCCTGGCCTGCTTCGCCTTCTTCCACCCGTCGACCTCGTCGGCCGTCGCGCGCTTGCCGGGCGCGGGCGGCACCTTCGGCAGCGGGGGCAGCGCGTACCCCTTCTGCCAGACGTGGGGAGAGACCATCTCGAAGGGGATCCGCGCGGCGGCGAGGCCCATGCGGATGGCCCCGAAGTTCGAGCCGAAGGAGAAGGCTCCGGTGCTCCCCATCCCCGGGGCGGAGGAGACGCGCTCGAGGTAGGCCTTGATCCAGGTCCCCTTCTCGGACGGCTGCTTGAACCTTCGGAGCAACTCCCACAGGTCCAGCTCGGTCTGCGGCATCGGCCACGCCTCGACACTCCGGTCGGCGTAGACGACAGCAAGGCCTCCGCCCTGGCCCGGGTCGATGCCGAGGACGTTCATCCCGTCTTGAGCAGGGACGCCTGCTTGTCCGGCGCCACCGTCGTGTACGTGCCGTTCGTGAGCCGGTACACCGGACGTCCCTCCTTCACGGCGCACGCGACGTCGCGCATCTGCTTGACCGTCGCGTCGAGCTTCTTCTTCGCGTCCTTCTTCCGCTCCTTGAGGCCCTCCTCCTCGGCCTCGTACCCGGCCGCCTCCTGGCTGAGCTCGCCGAAGGCCTCGAGGAGCTGGTCCTTCGTCAGCGGCTTCACGCTCTCGTACTTCTCTCGGTCCATGTCTCACCTCCGATTGGAAAGTCCGGGCCGCGGGTGACCGACCGGGGTGCGCCCCGGCGGAGGTCAGGCGGACCTGCCGCGGCCCGGGGGACTAAAAGGGGATGTCGTCGAAGTCGTAGCCCTCGTCGTTCGCCGGCGGCGGCGGTCCCCCGCCGTGCTTCGCGGCGTGGTCGGCGACAGCCTGCTGAACGCGCTGTTTGCGACCCACCGGTGCCGGGCCCGTTGGACCACCGCGCTTCGGGGCCTTCTCCGGCTTCGCGGGTTTCTGCTTCGCTGCCTTGCCCCCGATGAGCTTGCGGATCCGGTCCGCGTTGGACTTCGCGGCCTCCGGTGTGAGCCTCTCCTTGGGGCCCTGGCCGCCGGGCTCGTTCACCCACTTGACCTCGGGCCAGAGCTTGCCTGAGTCGTCGGCGCGCTCGGCGACGACGATCTCGACAACCGCGTCCCCGACGAGCGGACTCTCCGCACCGCCGTTGAGTTGCTCGAAGGCGTAGTCCTGCTCCTCGGCATTCCAACCGCAGGCTCTCAGGGTCCGGGCTGTGACGCCGTCGCCGTTCTTCCAGGCAGCCTCCGTGAGGAAGAACCTCCCCCGCGCCGTCCATGCCGGATCGTCCGCATGAGCGAAGTGGATCTCCACGTAGTCGGTCTTCTTCTCGTTCGGGATCTGCCCGAGGTAGCTTGCGGTCACCTTCGCGAGATAGGGCATCTCGGCGCCGTGGACCTCCCCGCCCCTAAGAGCCGGCATCGTCGCCTCCTTCCTTCGCGGCGACCTTCTCCGAGAGGAAGTCGATCACCTTCTGGAGTCTTCCCGGGTGTTCGCCCGCCTGCTTGACCTTCTCGTCGAGCTTGGCGGCGGTCTTCTCGGTGAGCCCGAGGCGCTGCTTCAGCTGGTCGATCTCCTCGAACATGCCCTGCACCGAGGCGCTGCGCTCCTGGTCCCTGAAGGCGACGTAGTCGTCCCAGTTGAGATCGATCGCGGGAGGAAGGCCGTGCCGGTTCTTTGCCTCCCAGCACGCGTTGAACTGGGTGTAGACGACGCGCGTCCCGTCGGCCCGCGCCTTGTTCTTCTCCCAGCCACGGCCCTTCTGGACCTCGATGTCGTAGTTGGCGAAGAGGACCGCCTTCACCCAGTCGCCCCACAGGTCGATCAGGGGCCGCCCCCCCATGGCGGGGCTGTACATCATGTAGTCCTCGCCGACGGGGTTCTTGAAGTTGATGGCCCGGGCGTGTGCGAGGAGGACCACGTCCATGCCCTTGGCGCGCTGCATCCGCTCCATCGCCTCGATGAGCTTGCGGAACTCGTCGACGGCGAGGTTCACGCCGCGGCCGAATGCGTCGTAGTCCGCCGGCGTCCACGGCCGGCCCGTCTTCGTGTCACGCGTGCTGGAGATGATCTTGTCCCGGACCAGGTGCTCGACCCAGTCGATCGTGTCGATCACGAGGGTCCGGTACTCGTGCTCCTCCGTCGCCAGGGCCTCGACGGCTCCGACGACCTCGTCGTACGCCTGCGGCCGGGGGTCATCGAAGACCGCGACATCGAGTTCGTCGACCCCGTCCTCGGGCGAGATGAACACGGCCGCCGGCGCGGACGCGGCGAAGGTGCTCTTCCCCACGCCCTTGACGCCGTAGAGCAGGATGCGGTCCGGGGACTTCTTCTTGCCCTTCCGGATCCCCGCGAGCGTCATCTTGCGCGCCGCGGGCCCCGCGGACACGGCGCCCCGCGCGGGCGCCGGCTTCGTTGCCGTTCTCATGCCTGACCTCCTTGGATCTCTTCCGAGAGCTCGGGGTGAGCGGTCTCGGTACGGACGAACTCGTGTGACTGCGCCGGGTCCACACCCAGGGCGCAGATCTGCCAGAACTGGCAGGTGCCAAACGCGTGGCAGGCGTCCGGGTCCCGCGGGGCGCGCGCCGCCAGGTGCGCCTCCCGCATGATCCGGGCCTCCATCCATGCGTCCGACAGGAAGTCGATCAACTGGGACTCGGTGCGCGGGACCTCCCGTCGCACGAAGTACCGCTCGAGGTTCTGTTCGATGTCCTCGTGCAGGCGCGCGCGATACTCCTCCGGCGTCTCGTCGAACTCCCGCATGTTGGCGTAGAGCTCGCCGGTCACCTTCTTGTACTTGCGCTTCTCGGGTGGCGTGGCCAGGTGCGGTCGCAGGCCCGGCTTTCGGATCACGTCGTAGATGCACCCACGCGGCGCGAGCTGCTCATCTCCGCCGGCGAGGGCCTCGGCGCCGAGGAAGTACGCCGAGACCTGGTGGTCCATGTCGAGCTGGCGCCAGTAGGGCGCGGTCGGGTCGTCGATGTACTGGGAGGAGCTCTTGTGCTCCATGATCCAGACCTGACCTTCCGGCCGGCGGACCCGCACGTCGATCTTGCCGGCGTACTCCCATGTGCGCGACGGCTTCCATGTCTCCGGGTTGTAGAGAGGGATTCGGAACTCCTCCTCGACCCCGAGGACCTCCAGCTCCTGGCCGAACCAGTGGGCGTCGTAGCCCCAGAGCAGCTCCTGGACCTTGACCTGCGTAATCGGGTCGCGCGCGCGACCGTCCACGGCCGCCATCGCCGCGGCGTAGGCCTCGGACGCCTCGCCCGCGGCGCAGGCCCGGTACCAGGCCTCGAGCCCTTCGTGGATCAAGGAGCCGATGTGCAGGTGCTCGTTCTCGACAGCGGGCCGCCAGCCCTCGACGTAGGCGAGTCGCTCGTACCGCTTGCAGCGGCGCCAGGCGCGGAGGCGGGAACTCGTGAGCAGTTCCATCACTCCACCGCCTGGTCCTCGTCCATGCCGTGCTCGAACGGGTCGTGGCGAGAACCGCACCGGGAGAGGACTCCCTCCTCAGCGCGCACAGCATCGAGAACTGCGTCCTCCTGTGCGGAGCAATGCGGCACGTGGATGGTGGCAAGAATCCCGTGCTCCGGGAGCCGAACATGGATCGCCTCGATGGAGATGCCGTCGTGCACGACGTCGAGGCCGGCCGCGAGCGAAGTCGTCCGGACGCCTGTCACTGCGACACCAAGCTCCAGATGGCCGTTGCCGCTGCGGCGACAGCCACGATGCGCGCCAGCCACGAGGTGCGCAGCCAGGCGCCCACCACCTCGCGGCCCGTGCGCCCCTGCCCGCCCTTCACGAGCGGCGGGCAGTCGTCCGTGGTCTCGACGAGGAGGCAGTTCCTGTACACGGCGCCCGCGCTGACGAAGCGGACCCGGTCGCCGCAGGACACACCGATATGGTCGCTGCGGCGGCCGTCGGGCAAAACAAAGTAGGGAGTCCTGGGGGCGATCACGATCCGTTCCTCCGTGCGTACTCGCGGAGCTCCCGGCGCGCGGCGCGCCGGTCTCGCCACCGGGCCGCGAAGCAGGCCCGCACCAGCAGGTCCATGAGTTCGCGATGCTTCGAGAACTTGATGGCCGCGTCACCGCAGAAGACGACAAGGTCGGCGACGCGCTTCTCCAGGTCGGCGATGTGTTGCGCGGCCTCCTCTGAGAAGCGCTCGTACTCCTGCATCTGCTTTTCGTAGAGCTCGATGCGGCGGCCCTGCGAGAGATAGCGTTCTACGCGTCCCACGTCGCCTCCAACTCGCGCAACTCGCACTCGTCGAAGAAGGGCCCACCCCGGAACGCCTTGCGAAGAGAAGAACCAGGCCGGCAATGCAGCGGTACGCGGAATCCGGCGACCGGGGTGGGCGTGGTGGCAGGGGCGCGACTCGCACGCGCATCTCCGGAGCATGAGTCCGGCGTGGTACGGGTTCCACCACCCTGCGGTGAAGAGGAGCGGGCAGGACTCGAACCTGCAAGGCTCCGGGCTTGACCGGCGCGCGGCCCTTGCGGGCTGATCGTGCGCCGGGAGCCAACGGAGGCGTCTGCCAATTCCGCCACCGCTCCATGAAGAAGCCGCCCCCGCTGCTTGTGGGCTTTGGGCGTGCCCGCGGGGGCACCAAAGATGGGAGGCCTCCTGCCTCCGAGGCAGGAGTTGCAGTGTCTCTCTGAGGGGTTCTTGTGCCGCAGGCATGAAGGACAGCGGCACGCGGGGGGCACTTCCACGTACGCGCTCATGCCGGGAACGAGTGAAAGATTGAGGACTCGGATTCCCACACGCGATCGCCCGGGCCGACCTCCTCGTAGTGGTCGCCCTCGATCGTGTGGATCACGATGAGGCCCGGCTCGCTGAACTCCCACACCCCCGGCGAAACCTCCACGGGCGTGCCCAGCCAGGGCGACCAACCCGTTGCCGGCGGCTTCGGTATGCGGTGGATGAGCGTGTCCCCGACTCGAGGAGTCGGGGCCTTGACCGTTCGTGTCGACTGGTCGATCACGAGTACCGGCGGTTGCCACGTGCGCGGAAGCGAGAGTGAGAACGCCAGCTGTGCTCGCCTGTTCTCTAGCGCCAAGAGCGCGACGAGGAGCGCGGGGACGACCAGCACGGCCGCGGCAGCAAGAACGGCCGCGCTCGCGGGCTCGGTGGCCCTCCTCCAGGTACGTCGCAGAGCCTCGGGGAGTCTGCTCCAGGCGAGGGCCTCGTCGCCGGGCGTTCTCATGCCACAACTCCTTGGGGCGGGCGGCCGGTTGCAACGCGACACGTCGTGCCGGTTGTCAAATCCGCGCCCTGGCGAGCAACCCGTCCCCAAGGGGCGCTAGGGTTGCGGGCGCGAAATGAGGAACTGGAACCGCGTGCTCGCGCGGCGCCGGCGAGGAGGGAAGAGGCGCCGCGAAACAACCCTGAGGGCCCCTTCCGCTTCACCACCCTGACCGGCTTGGCTCGTGCCATCACGGCGGAAATATATGTCTGCCCACTCGTAGCGTCAAGATATTTCCGGAAAGATCTTGCAGCTTACTGGAAGGAGACATATATTTCTGGCCGTGCCGCTAGAATCACCCGCGTCGAGGCCCCGAAGGAGAGCTCTAGCCGTGGTGATTCAGCCCAAGCACAAGGTGGATGGCGCCGAGATTCGCAAGCGACGCCAGGCCATGGGACTGACAGCGGCAGAGCTCGGCCAGAAGATCGGGGTGAGCGAGAAACACATCCTGGGAATCGAGAACGAGTACGAGACCCAGAGAAACCCCAGCTACTTCGTCCTCATGGACCTGGCTGAGCTCTTCGGCTGCACGATGGATGATCTAACGACGCGCAGAACCGGAGAGCATGATGGCAAGGGAAAGGGAAAGAAGACGGGTCGGAGCCAGAATCGCGGCTCTTCGTGAGGCCAAGGGCCTCACGCGAACGCAGCTCGCGGCGGCCATCGGCGCAAGCGAGCGAACCATCGCGCGCATCGAAACGGGGGGGGAACTCTCGTTTGAGCGTGCGGACTGTATCGCCCAGGTGCTGGGCGTGACACTGGACGAACTTCGAGCCGCCTAGGAATCGCGCCATGCCGAAGTGGCGCGCTGGTCACGAATCTGCACACTCGCCCCTGAGGCCCGTGGCCTGGGCCCAGGAGCAGCTGGGTCACTCGAGCATCAAGGCGACCTACGACTGGCTACGGCGCCACGGCGTCCCCGTGATCGCGAACAAGATCCACGAGGACGTCTTCTACCGCGTCTGGCTACCGAGGTCGTTCGACGCCGATGCCGCACTCGACGAGGTGCGCAGGTGATCCTCGCCGGCGGCGAGCTTCTTCATCGCGCGCGCCGCGGCGCTGCCAGGGTGGTGCGCCATGTACCGCCGCGTCGTGGAAAGCTGCCGGTGACCAAGAACCTCCGCGATCTCGAGCTCCGTGCAACCCTGACGGGCCATGCGGTAGCCCAGCGAGTGTCGCAGGCCGTGGAAGGTGATCACCTCGAGACCAGCCTTCCGGCAGGCACGACGAAGACCCGTCAGGGCCGCAGCGGCGGCGGAAGCGTCGGGGATCAAGCCCGGGAACACGAGATTCGCACGGCCGATGCCGCGCTCCCGGGGAATCGCCTTGAACGCAGCAAGGGCCCGCGGCGAGAGCGGGACGACGCGCGGCCTTCCATTCTTGGACTCGCGTACCGTCAGCATGCCGCCGGTCACATCCTCCCAGCGCAGGCGGAGCGCCTCGCCGCGACGAAGACCGGTCTCGCCGAGGACGCGCACGAAGTCGCGCAGGTGCGGAGGACAGGCCGCAACGAGGAGGTCAAGCTCGGTGTCGGTGACGGCGCTGACGGGCTTCTCCTCCTCGCGTGGCGGCCGAACGGCCTTCCAGGGGTTGGATGCGACGACGCCGCGGGTACGTGCCGCCTCCCAGATGGCCCGCAGCCTTACGACGTAGGCACGCGCCGTGTTCGGACTCAGCCGGCGACGCCAGCCGCGCGTGACCAGGTGGGCGACGAGCTGCTCGGCGCGGGCCACGTCCACCTCGGCCATGGGCGTCGCTCCCAGCCACTGGGCGACGTGGCGCAGCTGGAGGTACGTGGCCTCATGGCTCGCGGGCGCGCGCGCACGGTGCACGTCGGCGTACGAGTCGAGGAACTCGGCGAGGGTCGACCGGGTCCCACCGGGCTTCGCCTCAACGCGACGGCGCAGGGCGCGCAGCATGGCCCGCGCCTGGGCCTCGGTGAAGTCGCGGACGCGGCCGAGAGTGCGTGTGGTCTTCTTCCCCTTCGCGGGATCGACGTAGCGCGCAACCCAGACCTGGCCGGACTTCCGCTTCCGCTTCTGAAGGCTTCCCCACTCGGACCTCATGGATACCGATGGGACCCGCGCGGGACCCCGCGTGCAAGCGAAACCCGCGTAACAAGCGGCGCGCCGCGGACCGGTGCCTTCGTCCTAGGACGGCGGACACCTAACAGGCGACACCGCCTCCCAGGCGAAAACCCGCCTCACATCGGGACATTGACGGCGTCCCAGTCCGCCCTGTTCCGAGTGAAACGGGGCCCGTCCGTGGGCATGGAACCCGCGATGGGACCCGCGTGGAGGGCGGCGTGACGTGGGTGGCCACGGCAGCGGCCCCGTGCCGCACTCCCACGACCCCGCGATCGCCCTGGCGCGCCTCGCCGGCGGTCTCGTGCGCGTGGAGGAGGGGCTGGAGCTGCTCAGGGCCGCACGGATCCCGAAGGCCCACCGCTACTGGGTGCTGCTTCTCGAGGACCGCTGCCGCGCGGCGTTGGCCGCGTGGAAGCGCCTGAACAAGGAGATCGAAAGTGAAGAACGACGCCGAAGCGAAGAGGCTGCGGGACGGGGCAAGGACGCTGGCGTTCCTCCTGCGCAGGGATGAGCAGTGGGCGCGTGAAGGCGCGGCCACACTTCTGGACGAGTTCGTCCTCCAGCTGGAAGGGTTCGCGAACACTCCCGATGCGCCGGCGCCGGCGAGGTCACGCGAACAGAGGAAGACGCGCTCAGCCCCCAAGCGCAAGACTGCCTCCACGAAGCCGCGTGGTCCCGAGGAGGACGATCCCTGTGCGGGGCTCACCGACGTCCAGCGCGAACTCATCAAGACCCTGTCGAACACCGGCCCCAAGAAGATCGAAGACGTCGCGCGCGCCTGCTACGGCCGCAAGTACCACCCGCGCAAGCACACAAGCGTTGCGCGTTCCCTGTCCGTCCTGCGGGACAAGGGCCTCGTGAACGAGGATGACGGCTTCTGGAGGCTCTCCGATTTAGGGCAGGACGCTGCCGTGGGGATCCTGTGAGCGAGGTGCGGGCGGACCCGACGGGCGAGACACGACCTTGGATCGTGGCCATCGACCCCGCGGGCCGCGAGATCTCCGTTCCCGTTGTCCTGGCGCGCCAGCCCACCTACGGGGAGGCGACGGCATACCTGCGCGGCTTCTCGCGAGGCCGCGGCAAGGTCGCCGGCGGGGCCATTCCCTACGTCGTGCACGAGGAGGCGTTCTGTGGACGGCGCTGACGCGTACGACCCGCTCGGCGCCTTCTTCGAGCTTCGCGAGGGCATCACGCACATCTGCGGCGCCGAACTCGCGGACATCGCCGACGCGCGCGCCGCCACGAGGACCTGCGAGGTTCTGCGGCGATCGATACGAGCCCTTTCCCCACATCGCGCAGCGGGCGCGATCGTGCCCCAGGCAGGAGTGTCGGCGAGCGATCCACAACCTCCTGAAGGCGGCCTGGGGCCGGCGTCACCCGGCGAAGCGCGCTGCCTACATGCGGCGCTACCGGGCGAGGAATGCCGCGTCATGAAGGCCGCGCTCTCTTCCTGGGACGCGATCGCCGCGAAGCTGCCCGGCTTCGAGGCCCGGCCGCAGCAGCTGCGCATGGCCGAGCTCATCGCCCGGGCAATCCACCGTGGCCATGTGGTGGTCGAGGCGGGCACCGGCGTGGGCAAGAGCTTCGCGTACCTCGTCCCCGCCCTCGAGGCGATCCGGGACAAGGGCGCCACCGTCGTCGTCTCGACACGCACGATCGCCCTGCAGGAGCAGCTCGTCGCGAAGGACGTTCCCTTCCTCCTAGAGACTCTCGACATGGAAGACGTGCCCGTCGCCCTGGCGAAGGGTCGGAACAACTACGTCTGCCGTAGGCGCGCGGAGGGAGCTCGAAGCGACGGCGCGGGTCAGTTCGACTTCGCGATGGGCGAGCGCTTCGAGCAGCTCCAGCGGATTGTCGAGTGGGCCCGCGCGAGCGAGGATGGCAGCCTCTCGGACCTCGGCTGGAGGCCGGACCCGGAGGTCTGGGACCTTGCCCGGGCGGAGCGCGGCAACTGCCTGAACGAGAAGTGCCCCTTCTATGCCGGCTGCGCATGGCAGCGGGCCAGGGGCCGGCTCTCGACGGCGAAGCTCGTCGTGGCCAACCACACGCTGGTCTTCCTGGACCTGCAGCTGCGCATGAAGGGGGCGCAGGTCCTGCCGGACTACGACGTCCTCGTCCTCGACGAGGCGCACGAGGTGGCCGAGGTGGCGACGGAGTCCTTCGCCGCGAGGCTCTCCGAGGCGCGCGTGAAGCGCCTGCTCGACCGGCTCTTCAACCCGAAGGCCCCGGCGAAGTCGCTCCTGCGCAAGGCCGACGCCCCGGGCGATCTCTTCCTCCTGGTCGACGAGTGCCGCCAGGCGACGACGGCGCTCTTCGACGGCGTGGCGACCTTCCGGCCTTCCTTCATCAAGGACACCCGGATCCGGAAGCCGAAGAGCTTCCCGGATCCCCTCGGTCCGAAGCTCTCCGAGCTGCGCTACCGGCTCGGGAAGCTGCGGCCGCAGGACCGCAACCTCGCCCTCGAACTCAAGGCGCAGAGGGAGCGGCTGAACGAGCTCCGCGGGGACCTGCAGGCCTTCCTCGACGTTCCCGAGGGGCTCGTCTACTGGTACGAGACGAACAGGAACGACCGGCCGGTCCTCTGCGCCGCGCCCCTCGACGTGGGCCCCCTGCTGCGCAGGGAGCTCTTCGGCAAGGTCCCGACGGTGGTCCTCACGAGCGCGACGCTCCAGGTGGGCGGACGCTTCGACCACCTGAAGAACCGGCTAGGCCTCGACGAGGCGGACGAGCTCGACGTGGGCAGCCCCTTCGACTTCAAGCGGCAGTGCCGGCTGGTCACGTTCCCGAAGATGCCGGACCCGCGCGCAGAGGCCTTCGAGCCCGCGGCCCACCGGGCAATCGAGGACCTCGTCGTCGGCGCCAGCGGCGGGGCGTTCCTGCTCTTCACGTCGTACCGCGCCCTCGAGGCGGCCTTCCTGCGGCTTCAGAAGCCCCTCGAGGCCGAGGGCCTGCTCGTGCTGCGCCAGGGCGACCGCCCCACGAAGGGGATCGTGGAGGCGTTCCGCGACGCCTGCAACTGCGTGCTCTTCGCCACGGACACCTTCTGGCAGGGGATCGACATCCGCGGCAAGAACCTGCGCCTCGTGGTCCTCCACAAGCTTCCCTTCGCCGTGCCGGACCATCCGCTGCGCCGGGCGCGCGACGAAGCCTGCACGAAGCGAGGAGGCAACCCCTTCATCGAGATCTCCGTGCCCGAGGCGGTCATCAGGGTGAAGCAGGGTTTCGGTCGGCTCATCCGGTCGGCGACGGACAGGGGCACGGTTGCGATCCTGGACCCGCGGATCCACACGAAGGGCTACGGACGCACGTTCCTCTCCTCGCTTCCGGAGTGCGCATGGGAGACCGCGGAGTGATCCACCGCAACCTGCGGATCCGCCTCGACGAGCGCCACCAGAGCCTCAAGGCCATCTTCGAGCTCATGGCCTGCGGGCTCTGCGACTCCATCGGCAGCGAGGACTTCCTTCCCGGGAGCAGCGTGGAGCTCACGGTCTTCTGCGCGGTCGACGACGCGCTGCTCGTGGCGCGCATGCTCGAGCCGCGCATCCGCGAGCTCAGGCGCCGGCTGCCGCCGGGCTGGCACGCCTTCGAGGTGCGGGCCAGGAACCCAGACGCGACGTGGCGCGTGGGGATCGGCGTCGAGTGGAGCGCGTGACATGTTGCGGGGCGTGAGGCCTGCCCGCTCCCCGTCTGTCCCGGAGGCCTGCCCGCCCCATGCGCAGGTCTCACATCCCCGCCGCATCCCCCCTGGGGACGGGCGGGCAGCCTCCGGGGGAGACGGCGCGTGACGGGCCCGAAGCCTTCTCGGGCCATCGCCTCAAGGCTGGGACTGACGGTCAACGGCACGCCCCCCCACGACACGGAGGCGGAGAGGGCGGTCCTCGGCGCGCTGCTCATCGAGCCGCGCTGCTTCGACGTCGTCGCCGGCATGGTCGACGTGGACCACTTCTACGTCACGGCGCACCAGACGGTCTACCGGGCGATCCGGGCACTCCAGCTCAAGCACGGCCGCTTCGACGCACTGCTCGTGCGCCAGGAGCTCGAGGACCGCGGCGATCTCCAGGGCGCCGGCGGCGAGGCCTACTTGGCGCAGCTGGCCGGGACGGTCCCCTCCGCCGGCGACGCCGACCTCTACGCGCGCAGGGTCTACCTATGGCACGCGGCGCGGCACATCATCGCCGCCGGCCGCGAGCTCGCCGACGAGGCGACGAGACCGGAGAACCTCGAGCGGCTCCCCGACCTATGGGGAGAGATCTCGCAGGTCGTGAGGGAGTCGCTGAACGGACAGCTCGCGCAGGGCCGGTCCCTCGACCTCGACGACGTCGCCCCTCGCCTGATCGACCTGCTCGATCAGCCCGACCCGGACCAGCAGTGGGCCGTCGAGCGACTCCTCGAGGAGGCCTGCGGCCTCGTACTGTACGGACCGAGCTACGTTGGCAAGAGCCTCAACGGCTGGCATCTGGCCCTCTGCCTCGCCCGCGGTCACGGCACGGTCCTGAACCGCGAGATCCGGTGCGAGCCGCGCAACGTCGTGCTCTTCTACGGCGAGAACTCACGCCGGCAGGTGAAGAACGCATTCCGCAAGATGCTCGCCGGCGAGCCGTGCCCTCCGACGCTCCGCCTCGTGGAAGTGCACGCCCACAACCCGATGCCCAACCTCGCAACGCCCGAAGGGCGCGCCTGGTACGAGGCGATTCTCGACCAGGCCCGCCCCTCGATCGTGCTCTTCGACACCTCCACGAGCCTCGTCGTCGCCAACCGGAACGACTCGGAGACCGCCACCGCCGTCATGGCCTGGTTATTGTCCATCGGCAAGCGCCGCGGCATCGCCCGCATCGTCATCCACCACGTCCGGAAGTCCTCCACCAAGGGAGACGAGGGCCGCCAGGCCGACAAGGCCTACGGCGCCCACGAGTGGATCTCGCTCGCCGACTCCGCCGTGCTCATCGAGCCGGACAAGGGCGCCGCCGGCCGCGTCGTCATCGACCCCTGGAAGATCCGCGACTCCGAGCCCGAGACACCCTACGTCGCCGAGATCGACCGCCAGACCCTCACGTTCCGCAAGGTCGCCGACCTGAAGCCCGCGCCGGGCGGCCGCAAGAAGGCCGGCCCCCCCATCGAGGTCCTCAAGGTGCTGCGCGACGAGAACCGGGAGATGACCGCGGAGGACCTCGCCAAGGTCTTCGGGTGTGTGAAGACCACCGTGACGCGCAAACTCGGGAGTGCCGATTTCAAGGCGTGGGTCGAGGCCGGGATCGTCCAGAAGTTCGACGGGCCGACCTACCACGACCCCGTCACCTACCGCTTCATCGGGCCCATGCCGGAGGAAGGCGAAATCGCGTGAGCCGGCATCGATGCACGATCGATGCAGAGCCTATCGATGCAGTCGATGCGGTCGGTGCAAAAACAGAGTGCATCGATCGTAAGTCCTTGTCACATAAGGACTATCGATCGATGCACTCTGCTTCCTGCATCGATACATCGGGCACCGATTCTAAGTCCTTGCAGGACAACGACTTCCATCGATGCAGAAACCCCCTCTCTCCTACGGAGAGAGAGGGTGCTCCGATGCACCGCACCCTCTCGTCCGTCGAGACGGAGAGCCGGCGCCGCTACGGTGCACGGTGTGAACACCGCCGTGGCCGAGAAGACGACCCCGCTCGACGAACTCAACGCTCGGCAGCGGAACTTCTGCGAGATCACCGTCGGCAACCCGGACCTCTCGCAGACCGAGTGCGCCAGGAGGGCCGGGTACAAGGGCGCCGACGCCTCGCTCGCCGTCACTGCCACACGCCTGCTAAGGTCCGCTAAGGTCCGCCTCGCCATCGAGTATCTCAGCCGGCCCTACCGCAGGAAGCTCAGGTCTCTCAGGGAGAAGACGCTTGCCGTCGTCGAGATGCGGCTCGACAAGGCGCTGGAGAGCGAGTCCGTGGACGCCGTGGACCTCAAGGCCGCCGAGCTCGGATGCAAGATCCATGGGCTCTTCGCGCCGGAGCAGCACGTCGTGAAGGTCGACCCCCACCCCGTCCTTCCCGACTCCCACATCGAGGAGCTGGCCGAGCGCGCGCGCCAGGTGAAGCACGTCCAGGCGCGCGTCCTGGACGACGAGGAGCGGCCCAGCGCTTCGCAGGAGAGCGCGACGGGCGAAGAGGGTGGTGATGGGGCGTCGTGAACGCGCGCGCGTCCTGCGCGCTCCTGCGGCTTCTGGCGTGCGCACCTAACAGCCGCGGCGCACCCATCGGCCCCCTTGGGTGCGCTCGAAGCTACCGCTTCCGGGCGGCCGCCCGGAGGAGCACGGCCCGCGCCCAGTCCGACACGGGCTGATCCCCGGCCGCGGCCTCGAGCGCCGCGACCTCATCGTCCCGGAAGCGGATGGTGATCCTGGCGCGCAGCCGCTCCGCCGGATCCATCGGAGGCCGGCCAGGCTTGCGCCGCGGGGTCTTGTCTGCCATGGCTCCCCCAGCCTAGCAGGGGAACCCGGCAGACAAAAAATAATTCCCGTCCGCCGGATATTCCTTGTTTCCGTCTGCCAGAAATGGATAATGGCAGACATGAACAAGGACGAGCGAAACGAGATCGAGGAGGCCCGGAAGGCCGTGATCCGCTGGGCTGCCGAGCGCGTCGGCCCCGACGCGGAAGACCTTGCCCAAGAGGCGGTTGCGCGGGTGCTGGCTGCACGCGCCGAAGGGAAGGCGATCGGCAACGTCCGGGCGTACCTCTTCGGAATCGCCCGCCACCTCGTGATGGACCACTTCCGGGCACGGAAGGCGCTGCCGCTTAAGCAGGACGTGGCGGCTCCCGAGCAGGAGCGGCGCGAGACGGTCGCCCTCATGGCGGTGCTCCGCAAGGCGGCGCGCGCGACCCAGGACCCCCAGACGGCCATCCGCATGGCGACGCTGCACTACCTCAAGGGCATGCCTCTCCGGGCCGTGGCCCAGAAGGTCGGGCGCTCCTACGACGCGGTCAAGACGACCCTCTACCGCCTGCGGATCGAGGCTCGCCGGATCGCGCGTGGCGGCATGGCGCGAAAGGTGGCGCGAAAGGTGCGGAAGTCGCACGGTCTCAAGGCGCGCATCGTGCGGGTGCTCGTGCTCGACGGGCGTGCCTTCGCGGTCCCCGTGGCCCTCTTCAAGGCGGCGGATTTCGCCCGTCTGAACGGGCTTTCCGGGCGGACGGCCCAGCGCTGGCTCGCCCGCATGGTGAAGGCGCGCGCCGTGCGGGCCTTCGGTGGTGGCCGGGGCAGGGAGTACCTGCCCCGGTGACACCGTTTCGGCTTCCCGGCGACGTGGATGCGGAGGTCTTCCCCATGTCCTACGACTCCTGCCCCGCCTGCTCCAGTCGGTCCCGCGAGGCGACCGAGCACGTGCGCATCTTCCGGTGCGGCCGGTGCGGTGGCATCTACGGGGACTGCTACCTGGGGGACTCCTACGGGATCGTCTCTCCGTACATGACCTGGGAGGACGTGCCCCCGGAGCAGACGCGGTACTTCGACTTCACGTGTGTCGGGTCGAGGGGCGTGACGCGTCGTCACGGCTGGTACGACCCTGAGACTCGGCTGGTGGTTCAGGCCGGATGATGCGAGAGGAGGCGACGATGCGGAACGTGCGCGTGATGGACTTGGCCGGCGTGGGTCGGCTGGGGATCCCCAGGGAGGAGTGGCCTGCGGTCCTCGGGGCGGCCCTCGTGATGGAGCTCTGCGAGGACGACGAGGGGAGGCTCGCGGTTGCGGTGCCCGAGGCCCAGGCGGCCGGGCTGGCCGCGGCGATCGAGGGGATCCTCGAGCAGGGCGTGCGGGCAAGGGGAGGCGCGGCGCGGATCACGCAGGCGCCACACGGCCCGGGCCTCGTGCGGATCGACCTGGAACTCGAGGACGCGCCGGTGGCGCGGGAGGTCTGACGATGACGAGGGTGATCGGGTACGCGCGGGTGAGCACGGAGGACCAGGTGCGCACCGGCTGCAGCCTCGATGCGCAGGCGGCTCGGATCGGGGCCTACTGCACGGCCCACGGGTACGAGCTCGTAGAGGTCGTGACGGACGCCGGGATCTCCGCCCGGACGATGAAGCGCGAGGGGCTCGAGGGCATCCTGCGCCGGCTCAAGCGGCGCGAGGCGGACGGGCTCGTCGCGGTGAAGCTGGACCGGGTGAGCCGGTCCACCCAGGACGTCCTGACGCTGGTGGAGACTGCCGAGCGCCAGCGGTGGTCCCTTCACTCGATCGAGGAGCACCTTGACACGTCGTCCCCGCACGGCCGCTTCGTCGTGACGGTGCTTGCGGCCCTGGCGCAGCTGGAGCGCGAGCAGGCGGCGGAGCGCGTGCGCTCGGCGATGGCGCACCTGCGGCGCAAGGGGAAGAAGATCTCTGGGCGTCCCCCCTTCGGCTTCCGGTTCGAGGGGAGCGACCTAGTCGAGGTAGGTGAAGAGCAGGAGGTCCTGGGACGGATCCAGGACCTCGCTGGCGCCGGGCACGGTGCGACGGAGATCGCCCGGCGTCTGGGGCGGCATCCCCGGACGGGTCGGCGGTGGCGCCGGCAGACGGTGGCGAAGGTGCTGGGGACGTCCGCGCGTAGGATGGTGGGGTAGGCCATGGCGAACAATCGCATGTATCTCGTGTTCCGACCGACAGGCGAGAAGGTGTTTCTCGGGAAGCGTCTTGCTCATGGCTGGTACGGCGTGCCCGAGGACCTTGCGCACCGTCTGGAGGAGATGTTCGAGCGCGTGCAGATGGAAGACGCCGAGTCACAGGACGACTTCGTGTTGGAGTTCGAGGCCGAGTGAGCGACGAGAAGTGCATGCACTGCGGCAAGCCAGGTGCGGACCTTCCCGTGGAGGCGTCCAAGTACAAGGGGACGGAGTCCAAGGCGCGTGTGGTCCTGTGGTTCCACTCCGCGTGCCATCAGCGGTTCGAGATGGCGTGCGAGGCGTACGAGCGGGAGCAGCGTCTTGCATGGATGCGCTACGAGCGCCTCGTGTTGGAGAGTGGCAGTCGCTGGATTGCGGATGCGCCGACGCTTCCCGGTGCCTACTGGGTCCGCCACCACGAGGCGCCGTCGGAGGTGTCCATCCTTGAGGTAGCTCTCCATGCCGGCGAGCTCAAGGTGCTTCGCGATGAGGCGCACGGATGGGAACCCCTGTCGGACTACTGGCTCAGCGGTAGCGAGTGGCAGGCGATCCGCCCCTGGGAGGAGTAAAGCTCGTTCCCCCTTTCGGCCCGGCCCGCTTGCGCGTATCTTTCCACGGTGCCCGCGACCATCACTCTCAGGTTCACCCTCGGTGACGACGCCATCGAGGCGTTGCGGCAGGGTCGGTCGATCACGATTTCCCTGGAAAGTCCGAGGGCGGTTTCGCGCCCGCGCGTGCCCAGCTGGGCGGAGCGTCTTGCTTCCTGGGCATCGACTCGTGGTCCCTTCAGGACGGCGGACGTCATGCGTGAGCTCGGGCGGTCGCGAGCGCATGCGAGCATGCTGTTGAGCGTGGCGTCGCGTCGCGGTGCGATCCGGCGCGTTGGGCGGGGCGTCTACATCCACGGGGGTTGAGGGGCGCTGCATCAGAGCGAGAACGGGGTTGCTGCCCGTCGCTGGCCGGTCGCGCGACGTGCGGTAGCGTTCGGTGGAGGTCACTGAGAGACGGGAGGGCGCATCCTGCGTCGTCCCGCCGAGAGACACCACCACGGCGCCCGCGCAGTACCTGGGGGATGCCCCCAAAGTCCGTGCCCTATCCGCTCCTCGGGGAGACGCGGGCGCCATTCCTTGCCGGGGGGGGGACGGTCTTCTCGGGTCCCGGAAACACTAGACACGCCAGTATACGAATATATACTGGCCCCCATGTCGGACATACGACTCCCCTCCGAGAAGGAGTTCCAACTCCTTGCGCTGACGACCGCAGAGCGGACGGGCCGGGACATCGCGAAACTCTACAAGAGGGCAGCCGGCCGGTCGATCTCGTACGGGACGCTGTACCCGACACTGAGGCGGCTCGTGGACGCGGGGTGGGTGCGGTCGCGCGACGACGTGAACGAGGCGGGGCGGATCAAGTGGTTCCTGATCACGGGCGAGGGACGTCGCACGCTTGAGAGTGCGAGAGAGCACTACGAGCGGCTATCTCGGTTCGGGGCCTGTCATGGCGCCTAGGCACCCGCGTTATTCCCTCGCACGCATACTCATGATCGTCGTCTGTGTAGTCGCTAGCGGCCGTGTCGCGTTGCCTGCTCCCTATGGATCCCTGTTTGCCCTCGGCGTGCTTTCGGGAATGGCCGTCAGTCTGACAACTGACGTGGTCCGACGCCGCTTCCTTCTTCCGGGATCGCTCCTAGACGCAGCACAGTACTTGTTCGACCGGGCAACACGCGAGGACATCGAGGCGATGATCACGGATCTGGGTCTGGACGCTCTCGAGATGCGCGAGCGCCGGCGGCTGCCGCGCTGGTGGATCGCGTTCGTGATCAAGGTGCGTGAGGTGCACTGCCTCTGGGCGTTGGTGATGGAGAAGTTGAAGGCGGGGATCTTCGGCCGGGCGAAGTGACGGCGGACGCAGCCTCTTCAAGCCCGTTGCACCTGCGACGCTCCTCTTTACGCCCACGGCAGCTGAAGCGAGCGCGGTCCCTTGAGCAGACGCTCCAAGAGATCGCGTTCTTGGTCAGCGTCCGCTTTCGTTGCTACTGTCTGCAGTAGGAAGTAGCACACCTGCGCCGGCTCAAGCCTGCGCACCTGCTGCTCAATCTCGGCGCTGCTGTACACGTACACGCGCGCCTCCTGCGCGTACTGCCCTGCACGTCTTGTCCGCAGTTCTCGTAGCAGGACACTCAGGCCTGCCGTTTTCATGGCGCGGTTTCGCGCGACGCGCTGGGTAACGTGCTTTGGGGCGATGAGCAGAATCTCTCCAGGGAGATGTTCTGATGATGCCCAGATGTGATGCACGAGCTTGTCTCGGAGCTTCTGGATGGGCTCGATCGCCTTGTCCAGCTTGAGATACAACCTGAAATCGTCACCGGATAGGCACTCTTGGGCCGCAGCGATAAGCGCGTTTCTTCGACCGCCCTTGAGTGACTCGAGCATCGCGCCTACCGGGACATGATCCGCGTCCATCATGCAGGTGACTGCATGCGTGCGGGCCGCGTCGAGTGATGCCCACCCCGACAAGAATCGCACGACCAGCTGGGCGAGCTCTGGCCTGAGATCGCACTCAGATCTGATCGTGTAGGGAGTTCCCTTCGGTAGCGGACGGGGACTCATCGGGGCTACTCCTCGAACAGCCCCCGCTGCTTCTTGCTCTTCTTCTTCGCCTTCGGCGCCTTCTTGAAGGTGACGTTGGTGCGGTACGGGGGATACTCGATGTCCTTCCCCTCGAGGAGTTGCTCGATCGTGAGGAGCTGGAGTTTCGGATACTTCTTGTTGCCCCAGTCCGGCTCGTAGAAGCCTGCGGAGGCGGCTTCCTTCTTCATGGGCTTCGTGGGCTTGTCCATGGAGATGAGGACTCCGATGGCGGCCTTCTCTCGGTCGACGACGCCGCGGAGGTCACGGACGTAGGTGGCCTTGAGCTTTCCGGCCTTGACGGAGAGGACGATCTGCTTCGTGTCTCCGCCGGTGGGCGCTTCGTGGAAGTAGAGACGGCCGTCGATGCCCTGGTCGGCGCCCTTCTTGGTCTCGGTGGGACGCGCGCCGACGAGACCGAGTGCCCACCACTGGAACTGGTAGGGGTCGGACTCGGCGAGTGCCTTGGCGTCGGGGAGGGAGACGGGCTCACCCAAGACATCAGGCATGACGACTTCTTCATCGAACGCCGTCTGGAGCCGGTGCTTGATCAGCGTGATGGCGAGGTGTGTGATGTCGATACCGATCCATCGTCGACGCAACCTCTGTGCGGCCGCGACCGCCGTGCCGCAGCCGCAGAAGGGATCCAGGACAACCTGCCCTTCGTCGGTTGATGCTGTGATGATGCGCTCTAGCAACGCCTCGGGTTTCTGTGTCGGGTAGCCGAGTCGCTCGGGCGAGTTGTTCTTGAGCGGGCTGACGTCACTGATCACATCTACTGCGGGCACGCCCTTGGACTCATCGAGATATCGCTTGAGCATGGGGCTACCGCCGCGCTTCTTGGGCCAGAAGATCCGGCCTGCTCGATCAAGCGCGTCCAAGGCGTCCTGTGTCGCCAGGCCCTCGACAAGGTGACCAACGAACCCGGGGATCGCCCAGTGCCGTCCCTTGCTCGTCGGGTCGACACCTCGCCATTGCTGGCCCGACGGTCCGGTGCGTGTGCCAGCGGCCGTTAGATCCGCACGGTTGAATCGTCTTCCCGTTCCCTCTTCGACGTTGTTGTACCACTGGTCGATCGTCTCTTGAGGAAGTGGCTGGTAGATCTGGTTCCAGGTGTAGGTCCCGGACTTGGAGTAGTAGAGGATCACATCGTGAACGGGCCCCCACCGCTTCGCGCTCGCGTGGGCGCTGGTTCGCTTCCAGATGAGCTCAGACAGGAAGAGCTGTGGCCCGAAGACTGCATCCATCAGCATCTTCAGGTAGTGGCTCGCCGTAGGATCGCAATGCAGGTAGATCGATCCCGTCGATTTCAAGACGCGGCGCAGCTCGACGAGCCTAGGCGCCATCATGGCGAGGTACGCCATCATGTCGCTCTCGCCCAGGAAGGTCCGGAAGGCCTGCATCGCCTGCGAGACGCGCCCTCCCTGCTCCACGACCTCGCGGTAGGCAGCCTCGGCACCCAGGTCCCACCGCCACGTGTCCTCGAAGGCCTTGATCTGCGCCGCCGACTGCTCACCCGAACGTTCCGCGAAGAGCACGTTGTAGTCCTGGTTGCTCTTGAACGGGGGGTCGAGGTAGACGAGGTCCACCGAGTCCTCGTCGATGTGACGCCGCAGGACCTCGAGGTTGTCGCCGTAGTAGAGGAGGTTTTCCGCCATGGTCCGCCTAGTCCCGGGATTCTAAGAGGCCAAGCCCCCAGTTTTTCCTTGCGACGGGTTTGCGTAGAATCCTCGTGGCCCAACGGGGCCAAGGAGGGATACATGAGGCGGATTCTGGCACTTGCCGCGGTGCTCGGGCTCCTTGGGGTGGCCCACGCCGAGACCAACACTCCGTTCGCGGTGGACCAGTGGGTCCTCGTGCGCACGGGGACGCAGAACATCGTCGGGCAGCTCAAGGACGCGCCGGCGGGCTGGCTGAAGGTGCAGCCGCACGGCGCTGCCGTTGTGGCGATTCCGATCAGCGCGGTCGAGTCCGTGACGACGTCCTCGGCGCCCGTAGGACCGTCGCTTGCCGCGCTTGCGGGCCAGGACTCCGCGAAGTGGAAGCTGCGCTCGAAGCACTTCCTCTACGGCATGCCGCGGATCTTGGACGACCGGTACAAGTTCACGCCCGCCGGCGAGACCGAGGAGAAGATCGGGATCTCGGTCCTCGTGCGCGAGGGGTTCGTCGTGGGGCACGCCGACAAGTACCGCGTGCCCCTGTGGGTGTCGATGCAGTGGACGCGGGACGACTACCTTCGGAGCGAGGACGAGCAGTCTTACGGCAGACCGTTCGCCGAGGACGAGGAGCTTCCACCTTACGCGCGCGCGGGCACGAGCTACAACTGGACCGTGACCGGCCTCGACCGCGGGCACATGGCGCGCCACAAGGACAACCGCGCTTGGGGCGAGGACAACTCCGACGCGGGGTGCCTGATGAGCAACGTCGCCCCGCAGAAGAGCAGCCTCAACCAGTACGCGTGGCTGTCGATCGAGGACGAGCACCGGGACATCGTGAACAAGCAGTCCGCCGGCATCACGCGCCTGTGGGTGATCTCCGGGACGATCTTCGACCAGGGTGTCGCGGTGGAGAAGGTGAACGATATCGGCGTCCCCCACGCGACCTACAAGGTGATCGGCTGGTTCAAGGACAGCACGTTCCACTGCCGTGGCTACATCCTGAAGCAGACGGACAGCAAGAGGGACCCGAAGAAGTACCTCGTGTCGGTGGACACGGTCGAGCAGCGGACGGGCCTGGACTTCTTCTCGGAGCTGGACGACGCGATCGAGGACGCGGCGGAGGCGGAGACGGCGACGACGCTCTGGGGGGACTAGCCCAAGCAGATGAAACGCTGACGTGGCTACTCACCTACCCAATGATCTTCTCAACTGCCGGGACGGACAGCGGCTCCGGATGTACGTCCCCAAGGCGTAGCGCGGCAGCGCAGTCATTCAACGCGCCGGAGATGCTGTCGATGAGCCTGATAACCGCGATCACTGTGTCTTGCACGATGTTCTTGTCGGCCTGACCGCTCCGAAGGCGCTCGCGAAGGCCAGCGAGAAGCAGGCCCGCAGGCTTCGTGTCGGTCCTTACGTTCCCGGCAACATAGGCGATGATCGAGATGTTCCATTCCCATACCCTATCGAGGGCAAGTCGAATGGACCTGACGACATCGGCATCGACTACGGGTCGTCCCGATGCCGACAGGACCGTAGTCGGCTTCATCTTTGCGATGTCCGCCTTGATGATCTCGCCTCTTATCGCAAGACCTTCCAACTGCTCTCTAACTTCGTCGAGTCTTCTCTGGCGAGTAGATGCCCACCAGAAGATGACGATCCTGCGCCAGTGTCTTTCGGGTAGGAAACAGAGACCGGCAAGCAAGAGAGAGAAGACGCCAATCAGGATCAGGCCAGGCCCGATCACCTTGCTACTCCACAAGTCGTGGAACATCTGGCGCAGGTCGCCGGGTGTTGTGTAGAGGCCCGCAACCCACACGAGAAGAGTGACTACCAAGGCGACGATGCCGAGGCGCTTTCTCATCGCCTCATGCTATAGGGAGATTCGATGAACACACGCAAGTGCGGCCCTCAGGGATGCCAAAGCTTCAGAGTACGCGGATCGAGCTCTCCGGGTTGTGACTCCGACCTTCCTCCCGATCGCCGCCCAGGACAACTCCCGCCGCACCTCCCCGAGCCCGTGCCGCAGGATCACGACGCGCCGGGCGCGCGACGGCAGCTGGCGTAGCAGCTCAGGCAGCTCGTCGAGCCGGCCGAGAAAGTCGGCCCGGTCGCGCGCGTCCTCGATCTGCTGATCGACGGCGCGGGGCTCGATGACCGCGGAGGATCCGGGGTCGAGGCTGAAAGTGCTGGAGCCTGTCGATTCCAGGGCGGTCTCGGCGCGCGCCTTCCGGACTTTGGCGCGGCGTGCCGCGGCACCGAGGGACGCAGGCTTGCCGGCGGCCTGGAGGTCCCGGCGCGCGCGACCGATCTTCGCTGCGGTCTCGAGGTGGGTCGACGGGACGCGGACGGTCCGGGCCTTCTCCTGGATGGCGCGCTGGATGGCGTCCTTGATCCACCACTTCGCGTAGGTCTGGAACCTGACGCCTCGGAGCGGGTCGAAGCGGCGCGCCGCCTTGTCGAGCCCGAGGTTGCCCTCCTGGATGAGGTCCTGAAAGCCGAGTCCCTTTCCGCGGTACTTCTTGGCGAACCAGACGACGAGGCGCAGGTTGGCCTCGACGAGGTGGCGCAGCGCGTCCTCGTCGTTGCGGACCTGGATGCGCCAGGCGAGGAGCTGTTCCTGCTTGGCATCGAGGAGGGGGCGGCGGGCGGCTTCCGCGAAGTAGGTGTCGAGGAGGGGATCGGTTGACATGCCTTTGCGTTCCTCTGGCTTCAACAACTCGGTTTGGGTAGATTCCCGGCCGAGAGGAGAAGGCCATGTGGACCAGACTACTCGTTGTCCTTGTGATTGTCTTGGCAGGCGTGTGTGGGTACCTGCTCGCGGAGCGTGGAAGTGACAACGGTGACAAGGCCAAGCCTGCACCCCCGCCCGCGCCGACTCCGGCTCCAACGCCGACTCCCACTCCGACGCCAACTCCCAAGCCGTCTCCCACCTTGGAACGAGCATGGATCAAGTTCACTACGCCGGATGGCGACGACAAGGACCACGACACGGGTGTCGCCGTCGACGTCTACAGCAAGGCCAAGGGGGGGTTTGACCTCAGGATCGCGGGAAAGGCGAAGTTCGCCGGGAACAAGACCTTCGAGGATACAGGATCAGAGCACACAGAGCAGCTGGATGTATCTCAAGCTCTGGCATACAGCGATGTAGGGTCGCTCAAAGTGAGGATCCAGATCTATCCCAATGGGAATGACACGTGGATCTTCGACTACAAGCTGGGGCTTGAGTTCTCGGACGGAAAGACTCTCGAGAAGGCGGAGAGCGGGATCAGGTTGAATCAGAACGATCGCGTTCATCCCAAGGAGTAGGCCACTAGGGTTGCGGGTACACCGTGCCCGACTGGCCCTATGCGCAACTCCCGCCCGCCGAGCAGCTGCGCATCCACGCGCGCAACCAGAAGATCCGCGAGATCGTCGAGGCGGCGCGGATCGACTTCGGCGTCTTCGTCGGATTCGTGGGGAGGGACAACGAGAACCGGCCGATCCGGTGGCGGCCGCTCGACGAGCTGATGTGGACGTTCGCCGAGGAGGCCTGGGCGGAGGGTTCGCCGGTCTGCCTCATGGTGCCCACGGGCTTCGGGAAGTCGACGGCAGTGGCGCTGCGCGTGGCCTGGGAGGTGGGGAGGAACCCGAACCTCGTGGTGCCCTTCGTGACGGAGAGCTTCGACGAGAGCGCGAAGCGCGTCGACGCCGCCCGGGCCGTGATGAAGTCGGTGGCGTACCGGGAGGTGTTCCCCGACGTGAAGATCCTCTCGGGCCGGGAGAAAGCGGGATCGTTCCGGGTGAAGCGGACGGGCCACGAGAAGGAGGACACCGTCTCCAGTCACGGCATCCTCACGGGAACGGGCGTACGGTCGGACTTCACCGTCTTCGACGACATCGTGACACTGAAGAACGCCGTGCTCGAGCCGACGAACCGGGAGCGGGTCTATCAGTCGCTCCGGACGACCTGGCTCTCCCGCGGCCGCCGCGGCGGCGTGACGCGGGTGCTCGCGATCCAGACGGCGTACCACGCCCAGGACGCCTTCGCGCGCCTGCGCGAGGACACCGAGGCGGGCTGGCGGTTCCTCGTCGTCCGGGCGGAGCCCCCCTTCCAGGCGTTGGCTTGGGAGAAGTGGGTTGGCGGGCGCCTGGTCGAGCAGGGCGAGGTGGAGTCGCCGTACCCGGCGGAGTACCTCGATGCGGAGTGGAAGCGGCAGGGTCCCTCGGCGGCGGCGCAGTCGCTGGCGAACAGGCCGGTGGACCCCGGCATCTGCCCCTTCAAGGAGGAGATGCTGCAGGGCCCGGTGCCCCTCGATCCGGGGGAGTACGAGGCACGCACGGTCTACGCGGACCCCGCTGGCGACGCGTCGACGTCGAAGAGCCGGGACACGGACTGGTGCGCGCTGGCGGCCATCGGTCGGCACCCCGAGCGGGGCTGGGAACTCTACGGGTTCCGGAAGCTTCGTGGGAAGCCGTCGGAGCAGGCTGCGGCGATCGCCGACTTCGCAGTGGCCATGGCGGCGGAGCGCGTCTACCAGGACGCGGTGCGCGACGACGCCCTCGTGGAGGCGACGCAGCAGGAGCTCGAGGCGCTCGGGTCGCCGCTGACCGTGGAGCCCGACAAGCCATCGGGAAAGAAGGAGTGGCGCATCGCGGCCGCGCTCGAGCCGGCCCTCGTGCACAAGCGGCTCTCGATCTGCGCCCGGCACTGGCCGGAGCTCCACGCGGAGATGATCGCGTTCCCCGCGGCGCCGCACGACGACGGGTGCGACGCGGTCGCGAGTTGTTGGCTCAAGGCGGCGGGCGCGGAGGCCTCGGGCGAGTCGGACCAGGTCGTGCCCCTGGCGCTCCTCGAGGCGGCCGCCGCGGCGGAGCCGCCCGCCGGGGACGGCGTTCACGTCGGGGTGGCCGTGGCCGGGTACGAGGCGGAGGAGAGCGCGGCCGTGGTGCTTCGGGATCGTGTCGTCGTCGACGTGGTGCGGTGGCCGGGCATGGACGTCGCGGAGGTCGGACGCCGCGTGGCGGAGCTGCGCGCGCGGCACGGCGAGGTCCAGGAGGAGAACGTCCACGTCGCCGGTTCCGCGGCGGTGGACCACCTCGTGGACGCGGAGCTCGAGGTCGACGGGGTGGACCTTGCCGGCGACCCCGCGGGCGAGTGGGAGGACGACGTTGACGGGATGCAGCCGTGCCGGGACCGCCGGTCGGAGCTCTGGTGGGTGGCGCGGCAGCTCCTACGCGCTGGCGGGCTGAGCGTCCCGGCGCGCTACGTTGACCTCTGGAGCGACCTTGCGGCGCCGACGTACGAGTGGGATGCGCAGGGACGGGTCAAGGTGAAGAGCCGGGAGAAGTTCCACCGCGAGAAGGAGCGCGCGCCGGTCCTCGGGGACGCGCTGGCCGTCGCCCTGAGCCGCGCGGGGGGCTCGGGGCTCGTCTGATGGAGCGGCGGAGCGGCAAGCCCCGGAAGAAGCCGCCGGTCCGGATCGAGCGGGGCTACGGCGGCTCGGGCGGGTGGTTCCTGCTCGCGGCGGTCCTGTGGCTCGTGATGGAGCTCTTCCGCCGATGAGCGACGCGCGTGCCGCGGAGATCTCCTTCTACGCGGACCTGTACGAGGACCGTGACGCCGGCTACGGCTACCCGGGGGAGCGTCAGCACGTCGCCCTGGCGTTCGCGGGCGCGGAGATCTCGGCCGCGGGCTACGTGCTCGACGTTTCCGCGGGCCGTGGGCAGTTCGCCCGCCTGGTCCTGGAGAGGTGCCCGGGGATCTCCGTCCACGTGTCCGAGGCTGTCGACGGCCTCCTCGAGAAGGACTTGGCGGGATTGCCCCGGTTCCGGTGGGCGCTGCCCGAGCCGTGCCCCACCGGGGGCCAGTGGGACCTGGTCGCGTGTCTCGACGTGATCGAGCACCTCGTGCCGGAGGACACCGAAGCAGCCGTGGAAGCCCTCGCGGCCGTGGCCTCGGAGTGGCTGCTCCTGAGCATTGCGCTGTTCCCGTGCCCGTGGAAGGGCCGGGAGACCCACGTCAACCTGCGCCCGGCGGAGGAGTGGAAGGGGCGGCTGCCCGCCTGGCTCGGGGACGCGTGGCGGACCGCGCGCGTCGAGGAGCGGCAGAAGACACTCTGGTACCTCGCGCGGAGAGTCGCGTGAGGGGCCCCGCCGTTGTCGTGGGCAACGCCCCCTCGCGGCTGGCGCTTACGCTCGAAGACCTCCGCGGCCGCGCCGTGGTGATGGGGTGCAACGCGTTGTACCGCGACCACCCCTGGGTCGACCACCTCGGGGTCGTGGACGACGGGATCCACCAGGAAGTGCTCGAGGCAGGCTGGGCACCTCCGCGCCTTGTCGTCCGGTACAGGTTCGAGGAGAAGCGCACGATCGTCGAGCACGACGGCACCGTCTCCCGGGTGGTTCGCGACCGGAACTTCGCGACGGGCCCGATGATGGTCTCCTTCGCCGTCGACTCGGGGTTCGCCCCGGTCTACCTCGTGGGGATGGACGGGACGCACACGTCGGTCTACGCCGGGACGGCGTCGTACGAAACGCCGCAGGCGGAGCGCGCGATGCGGACCGACGAGCCGGAGTGGGTGGCGCAGGTTGCCCGGCTCGCGCGCGAACACCCGGGCGTGCTCGTCCAGGTCGGGCCGCCGCTCTGCGGGCTGCCGCGGCTGGACTGGAGAGGTCTCCTCCGGGCGCTGGGACAGGTTGCAGTTCGATGACGGGCCCGGTCCAGCTCCGCGACGATCTCTGGTTCTTCAAGTCCCTCCGGGAGCTCCTCGCGCTGCGTTCGGGGAAGCTGACGGACCCCTTCACGGAGAACGTCTGGGTCTACCGGTGCGTGATGAGCTGGGGCACCAACGTCTCGACGTTGCCGCTTCTGCTCAAGCAGGGCGACCGGAAGCAGTCCGAGATCGTCGAGAGCCACGAACTCGTCGACCTCCTGGCGAAGCCGTGCCCCACCCACATGACCACCGAGGACTTCTTCCTCGGGACGATCATCTCGCTCGGCCTCGACGGGGAATTCTTCTGGATCAAGGAGTCCGGGACGGAGCGGCGCGTGCGTCCCGGCGAGGTCCCGCGGGAGCTCTGGCTCGTGCAGCCCGGTCGCATGAAGGAGAAGGTCACACGACGGGAGGGGCTCGTTGGGTGGGAGTACGACGTCGGCGACCGGAAGATCCCCTACATGCCGCACGAGGTGATCCACGGGCGCTTCGTGAACCCGCGGGACCCCTACCGGGGCCTGGCGCCGCTGAAGGCGGCGACGCTCGAGGCGGAGATCGACCACGCCGCGGCGACCTTCAACAAGGCCTTCTTCGACAACGGCGCCGAGGTGGGCGTGGTCCTGTCGACGCCCCAGAACCTGTCGAAGAAGCAGCGCGACAGGGAGCTGAAGATCTTCGAGGAGCGCCACAGCGGGCCGGATCGGCGAGAACGCCCGTTGCTCCTGGCGAAGGGCATCACGCTGTCGCGGAACACCGCTACGCACAAGGACATGGCCTACCAGGAGGGGCGCAAGTGGAGCCGCAGCGTCATCCTTGCGGCCTTCAGCGTCCCCCCCACCGAGGTCGGGATCTACGACGACGTCAGCCGCGACAAGGCCACGGTGGCGCGGAAGCTCTACTGGGAGAACGTCCTCGTCCCCCTGGCGAAGCTCCTCGCGTCGGCGCTCAACTCCGAGGGGCTGCTCGGCGGGATCGACGAGCTGAAGGAGGACCACTGGTTCGAGTGGGACTTCTCCGGCGTCGACGCGCTGAAGGAGGGTGAGCGCGAGCGCGCGGAGATCGCCTCGATCTACTTCAAGGAGATGGGCGTGCCCTTGGAGGTCCTCAACGAGAAGTTCGACCTCGGGCTCCCGATCGAAAAGATCCCCCACGCGAAGCAGTCCTTCCTGCCCGTGAGCCTGATCCCCGCCGACATGGCGGGCACGGAAGACCCGGAGCCCAAGGAGGAGGAGGAGGACGAGCCGCGCATTGCCGCGGGCGCGACACGCGACGACAAGAAGCTCGCGAAGCTCTGGCGCGCCCTGGAGGCTCGGGTGTTCCGGCCTCACGAGAAGTCATGGCAGGCTCGCGTGCGGTCGTGGTTCTTCGGGATCCGGAAGGAGGTGCTCAAGGCCTTCGACGCGATCGCGGAGGCGGCCGCCGGCGAGGGCGCCTCCCGGGCGCCGCTGACCGCGACGGAGATCGAGACCCTACTCTCGGGGCGCCGGAAGTGGGAGGAGGAGCTGCGCCGGCGCGCGCGGCCGCTCTATGTGTCCGTCGCCGAGGCCGCCTCGGAGTCCCTTGAGGACGAGCTCGGTGGCTTCACCGCCTTCGGGGGCGCGCAGGACCCCGCGGTCCTCGAGCTCGTGGCCACGAACGTCCCGCGCCTGGCGGAGGGGGTGACCAGCACCCTCGCGAAGAAGGTCCGCGAGCAGCTCCTGCAGGGGCTCGCCGAGAACGAGACCGTCGATCAGCTGCGTCGGCGGCTGACGAAGACCTTCAACCTCGCCGCGGGCCGGGCCCTGACGATCGCCCGGACCGAGACGGCCACGGCGGTCAACGGGACGCGTTTCGCCGCCTTCCAGGCCGAGGGGATCGAGCGGCACCAGTGGGTCACTGCCGGCGACGAGCACGTCCGGGAGGAGCACGTCCAGGTCAACGGGGAGATCCGCGTCGTGGGCGAGTTCTTCTCGAACGGCCTACGCTTCCCGAACGATCGGGAGAGCGACCCGACGGGGAAGAACACGATTTCGTGCCGCTGTGTAACGGTCGCAGCGCCCCCGTCGACGGTCTCGTGACCGCTACGTTCCCGGGTGATGGAGCCCGAGAACGCCACCAGCATCGTCTGGGACCCCGACGAGGAGGGCGACGCCCGGATCGTCACCCACCTGCCCCCGGGCGTCCAGCCCGACGACGAGGAGCTCCGGGGCGACCCGGAGATCCCCGGCGCGGACGAGGGGGACCCGGACGAGCTCCGGGCGAAGCTGGAGGATCTCCGTGAGGCGGCCGGCCTCGTGGGCGAGGACCTGCTGGCCCGGGCGCCGCGGGCTTTCCTGACCCCAGAGATCCGGGCGGAGGACGAGAAGAAGCGCATCCTCCGCTTCGTCATCTCCACCGAGGACGTGGGCCGCGACGGCGACATCATCCGCGTCGCCGGTTGGGACTTCGCTCCCTTCCGGAAGAACCCGGTCTGGCTCTGGGGCCACGAGCGCTGGACACCCCCCATCGGGCGTGTCACGGAGCTCGTGAAGGACGTGCCCAACCTGCGCGTCGAGGCCTCCGTCCAGTTCATGGACGCCGAGATGGACCCCTTCGCGGACCTGGTCTACCGCATGCACCGGGCCCGCTTCCTGCGCGGCACGTCGGTCTCCTGGATCCCGAAGAAGGTGACCCGGCCCGACGACGACATGCGCAAGGAGCTGAAGCTCGGCCCCTGGGGCGTGATCCACGAGAAGGCCGAGCTGCTCGAGGCCTCGTCGGTGACCGTGCCGGCGGACCGCAAGGCGCTGCTGAAGAGCGTCGGCGAGGGAGCCCTCCGCGGGCTGCTGGGCCCGCGCGACGTCGAGCTGGCCCGACGTGCGCCCGGTGAGAGCAAGCGCGAGAGCGACCGCGAGACCTTCGAGGCGTTCCGCGAAGCATGGGAGACCCTGCACAGGGTCGTCGTTTCCGATGACACCGTCCGGCGGCTGAACGCGATGGCCGACCGGATGCACACGGATACGGGCAAGCGTGCGTCGGACGCGGACCCCCCGGAGCTCGATGCTCCCGAAGGGGAGGTCCCGGGTCGTCGCGACCTGTACGCGGACCTGTTCGATGAGGACGGCAGCACGGCTCGCCGCCTCGAGACGATCGCGGATCGACTGGGCGCATAGCCCGCCCCGCACTCCGACGCGGGGGGAAAGGAACGAGTCCATGCCCGACAAGCCGAAGACCCCGGTGCTCGAGGACACCCTCGGGCGACTCGAGACGGGCGTCGGCCGCATCCTGCAGATGCAGGAGAAGACCGACGGCCGGCTCGACTCCATCGAGGAGAAGCAGAAGGCCTTCGAGGCCGAGATGGTGAAGATCCGTGCCGAGCACGGCGACGCCATGAAGACCGTCAACACCCGCATCGAGACCGTCGAGCGCGCGGCGCCGCGGCGGACCCTCGAAATCCCGGGCCTCGACGAGGAGGTCAAGAAGAACAAGTTCAACCTGGCCCGGTGCCTGATCGCCGCCGCGACGCGGGACTGGTCCGAGGCCGGGTTCGAGAAGGAGGTGTGCGACGCGACCAAGAAGCGCGCCCTCGCCGCCGGCACGTCCAGCACGGGCGGCGTGCTCGTGCCCATGCAGGCGATCCCCGAGGTCATCGAGCTGATCCGGGCCAAGTCGATCGCGCGGATGCTCGGGATCCGGGTCCTGCCCGGCCTGATGGGGTCCCCGGTCCCCATGCCCAAGGTCACCGGCGGCGCTACGGCCTACGCCGTCGGCGAGAACAAGGACATCACGGCAAGCGAGGAGACGTTCGGCGAGGCGGAGATGCACCCGCACTGCATCGCCGCGCTCGTGAAGCTCTCGCGCCGGCTCGTCAACATGTCCAACCCCGCGGCCGAGGCCATCGTCCGCGACGACGTCGCGAAGGTTCTCGCGCTCTTCGAGGACAAGCTGGTCTTCAAGGGCAGCGGCGCGTCCGGCGAGCCCCTGGGCGTCGCCAACCAGTCGGGCATCCTGACGTCCACGCTCGCCACGATCGGCACGAACGCCTACGACAAGCTCGTCGACTTCGTCGGCAAGCTCGAGACGGCGAACACCCTGACGGGCAACCTCGGCTGGGCGTTCCACCCGACGGGCAAGCAGCTGCTCCAGAAGCAGAAGGACGCCGACGGGCGCCCGCTCTTCTTCGACGCAAACCCCTCCGCCGGCGCCGCCCTCCGGCAGGGCCCGCTCCTGGGCTTCGGGTGGGAGACGTCCACGCAGCTCGCGGCGACGGATGCCTTCTTCGCCAACTGGGACGACGTGGTCCTGGGCGAGTGGGGCGTGCTCGAGATCGACGCGTCGACCGAGACCTCGGACGCCTTCCAGAAGCACCAGCTCTGGATCAAGATCCTCAAGGAGATCGACGTGATGGTGCGTCACCCCGAGTCGATCGTCTACGTGTCGGACCTGGCGGCCTAAGCCTGCACCAGGAGACCGGAAACAGGAAACCAGGAAGCAGGAGAACAAACCATGCAGCCCGACCTCCACGAGAACGCCAAGTGGGTGCAGGCGCTCGACCCCGACAACTACGCCGCGTCGGCGCAGACCGGGGTGGCGATCGACACCCGCGGCTACGAGGACATCACCTTCGCCCTCCAGGTGGGCGACATCGGAACCAACGGCACGATCGCGGCGAAGATCCAGGAGTCCGACCAGTCGAACACCGGCTTCGCCGACATCACCGGGGCGGCCATCACCGCGATGAGCAAGGCCTCGCCCGACCAGTCCAACAAGGCGGCCCTCATTCGGCTCCGCCTGCAGGCGCCGCGGAAGCGCTACCTGCGCATCGTGGTCACGCCCGGCACGGCGGCGTCGGACCTCGGCGTCATCGCGGTCCTCACGGGGCCCTCGGTGCACAAGCCGATCAGCCAGCCGTCCTACGTGGACCAGGTCGTCTCGGTCGTCTAGACCGCGACGCACAACGACAACCCCGGAGGGGGCGGGCCGCCCCGCCCCCTCTCTTCACGGAGATCTCGATGGCAAGGCTCTACCGGCTCGCGGCCAAGGACCTCGTACTTCTCGACGAGAAGGGCAAGACCCAGCTCGGCAAGCGCTTCATCACCGACGACCACCCCGCCTTCGCGGGCCAGCGCCACAAGGTCGTCGAGTGCGATCCGGCCACCCTCGGCGACGAGCTCTCGTCCGCGACCCTCCTCGGTTCGGTCGACTCGATTGAGAAGGACCGCGGCGAGAAGCCCGACCGGATGCAGCGGGCCGCCAGGAACCGGGCGTGAACCTCACGACCTTGGCGCGCGTCAAGGCGCTCGCCGAGCAGGCCGGCCCTGCGAACGACGCGTGGTTCAACCTGGCCATCGCCGGCAAGAGTCTTGCGATCGAGCGCGAAATCGACCGCTTCGTCGAGAAGAAGTCCTACACCGAGAAGTTCGATCCCGACGGAACCACACGACGTTTCTGGCTGCAGGGTCCGCCCGTCACGGCCATCACGGAGGTGCGCAACGGTGGCACCGTGTACGCGGCTACGGGCTACCGCCTGGGCCCCGAGGCGGACATGGTGGAGTTCCTCGTGGCGCCTGTGAAGGACTTCGACGGGCTACTCGAGATCGACTATGCCGGCGGGCTGGCCGTGGACGCCGATGAGCTTGTCGGCGGCGACTATGCCGACCTGGCGTTCGCCTGCGAACTCGAGGTCCTCTCCCTCTGGCAGCGCCGCAAGCAGCTCGCGGAACAGGTTTCGGAGTCGGTCGGCGGATCCACGTTCAGCGTGACGAAGTCGATGCCGCTCCTGCCCGAGACCAAGGCCATGCTCGAGCGGTTCAGGCTCGGGGCATGATCGACGCCACGATCGACACGCGGAACCTGCAGCGCGCCATGGCCCGTGCGCCGCGGGAGCTCTCTCGCGCCGTCAAGGGTGCCTTTCGCACGTCGCTGAGGCGCGTGGAGACGCGCCTCGTGCGGGAGCAGCTCTCGGGGCGCCAGTTCGGACCTGGAGGCGCAGGTGGTCTTGCCCGGCGTACCGGGACGCTGGCACGCAGCTGGAAGGTTGTCGTGGTCGGGGATGGGCTCGATCTGACGGGGGTCCTTTTCACGAACGTCCCCTACGCGGCGATCCACGAGTTCGGCGGCACGATCCGGCCCCGGAGGGGGAAGTGGCTCTGGATCCCCGCACGCACTCTGCTCACGCCGGCGGGCGTCTTCCGCGGCTGGGAGGGGGTGAAGTGGGACTCCGTCTTCTTCCGCAGATCCCGGCGAAACGCGCGCAACCTGGTTGCCCTCGAGGACAGGGGCGCCTCGAAGCCCCGTCACGTCGCCACCCTGGCACCCGAGGTCACGATCCCCGCCCGCATGGGCCTCAGGGAGCTCGTCAAGCAGGACCGGCCGGACCGGATCGTGGACCTCAACCGGGCCATACGTTTCGCAATGGAGCGCTCGACGCGCCGCTGACACGGAGGACCCGATGCCCATCGCATCCAGCGACCTGAAGCTCTACGGCTGTGCCAACATGCCCGACGACGACACGTCGACCTGGGGCGGCGCGATCGCCACGACGAAGAAGCCGGTATTCACGCCGTTCTCGGCGGCCGCGCGGCCCGAGGCCGACAGCGACAACGCCGGGGACACGATGAATCTGACCATCGAGGGGCGCAACGCGGCCGGCTCGGTGATCTCGGAGCAGAACGCGCTCAACGGCACGACGGCCGTGCTGTGGACAGCGACCTACGAGCGCATCCTGCTTGCCACGCTCGCTTCGGCGGCCACCGGGACGGTGACGGTCGCCGAAGGCACGGGCGGCACGGTGCGACTCACCTTCGAGCCGGGCATCACGCAGATCATGGCGATGTTCCGCAAGGCCGCGAGCTCGGCCAGCGCGGAGACGCGCTACGAGAAGGTGTTTTTCAAGAACGAGCACGGGACGCTCACGCTCACGGCCGCCCAAGTGCGGCTGACGGCCGACCCGGCGAGCAAGATCGAGATCGGCGTCCACACGGCGAAGGGCGACAGCGCGACCATCACCAACCGCAAGACGGCGCCCGCGGGCATCACGTTCGTCGACGACAACGTGGCGCAGAACGTGCCGACCAACGAGCTCGCCGCCGGCGAGGACATCGGCGTGTGGATCAAGCAGAGCCTCGACGCGGACAACGCACCGGTTCACAGCACGTTCACGGTGCAGATCAGCGGCCAGACGACCTAGGAGCTCCCCGCGATGAAGATTCACGACTCCATCACCGAAGAGCAGGCGCAGCACGTCCGGGCCATCGTGCGCCGGTGCCGTGGCCCGCACACCACGGCGGCGGCGAGGCGCCTCGCGAAAAGCATGCGCACGCAGGCCGACAGCGAGGCCCGGCTTGCCGGACTCGACCCGTTGGCCGACGACTTCGACGGGAGACTCGGGCAGCTGCTCGAGCTGGAGCCGGCCACGCAAGAGGAGGCGAAGGCACTGGCGCACGCGCAGCAGTGTGTCGCGGTCCGGTCCCTGGAGGAGGCGGTGCGCGGCGCCATCTCCGCCGAGGACAAGTTTCTGCCCACTCTCCGGGGCAAGATCCGCGGGCTCATGCTCGTCGATCGCGAAAGGGAAGCGTCTCTGCTCGACGAGGGGTGTCGCCAGGGCTGCGGGTTCGACGTCAACGCGCTGATCCTGGCCCATCCCCTCGACGGCCGCCAGCGCGTGGTGACGTGCCCGCAGTGCGGGGTGGAGATCACCTACACGCCTCCGGAGGCATGATGGATGTCGCCCGGTTGAAGTCCGAAATCACGAGCGATCCGGCCGGCCTGGGCTACAGCGGGAAGACGGACCAGCAGGTTGCCGACCTGATGAACGCCGTTACCCGGGAAGTCGATCGAGGCCTCGTGGCGGCGCACGTGCTTTTCAGGCGCTTCAACCAAGCCGAGTACGTGGCGAAGATCACCGACCTGACCGACGGTGTGCGCAACAGGCACCTTCTCGAGGTTCTCTTGGGCATGGGTGAAGTCGACATCAACGATGCGAACGTGGAGGCGCTCCTGACGACCGTGTTCAACGGAGGCGGTTCGGCGACGATTCGCAACCTCATCGGGCACGCCGCTGGCGCGTTTCCCGGCGACGACCTGCGCAAGAAGAAGGTCAGTCGCGCCGGCCAACTCGGATTCGGCACGGTGCTTCCCGGCCACGTGACGGAGGCAAGGAGCGCCTGATGGCGGGACTCGGTGCGTTCGACACCTTCACGAAGGTGATCAACGGCGATGGGACCGCGCCCACGCTCAAGAACCTTGCGTCCGGCGGTACCAAGCTCGGGTCGGAGGTGGACAACGCCACGGACAAGAAGCAGGCGGCGGACTTCGTGCTCAAGGTGCGAGGTGCCAGCGCCTTCGCGGCCAACGCGCCCGTGCAGCTCTACTTGGTTCCTGCGACGGATGGGACCAACTACGAGGACGGCAGCGACTCCGTGACACCGCCGCCGAGCCAACTGGTCGGGACGTTCGCCGTGCGAGCTGTCGCGACCCAGCAGCGCATTGCGATCCGTGGCGTGCTCCTGAGCCCCGGCAAGTTCAAGCCACTCATTCGGAACGGCACGGCGGTCGGGTTCACGAACACCGACAACGAGAACGAGCTCTACATCCGGAAGTACAACCTGCAGGAGTAGCCCGTGCTCGTTCGAGGCGGCTACATCCACGAGGGGCGCCCGATCAACTGGGAGCACCCCCTCGCCACGGAGCTCCATCGCTGGTTCCTGTGCCTACCCAGCTTCATGGGCGGCGATACCTGGGTGGACCTGGTCCGGGCCCACAAGGGATTCGAGTACTTCTACGAGACGGGCTACAGCCTTTACATCCCGACGCTGGGCGAACCGGCGAACCCGTACAGCCCGTTCGGATGCTCCGTCGATCTCGACGGGTCGAACGATACGGTCTACTTCGGTGCCATCGCGATGTCGGCGCCCGCCACGGTGTCGTGGTGGTGCATCCCGCGGGCGCTCAGCACGTCCGATCCGCACCGACGCCTGTGGGGCGCGTTCGCCAGCGGCGGGGCTGGATCCACCGGCGCGGGCATCAGCGGCGCGGGTTCTCTCGACGTGTGGAGTGGCTCCTCGTGGGGGCGCGCTGCGCCCAACGGCACGTTGGTCGTGGGCACGCCAACGCACATCGTGCTCGTCTTCACGGGAGACGGGTCGAACACCGTGAAGTGTTGGGTCAACGGGGAGAAGACGTCGCACGAGCCCTCGAGCGCCTTCGCCTTTGACTCCGCAGAGGCGGCGTGGGGCTGCAAGTTCAACGGCAGCTTCGGGAGCACCTGGCAGGGCCCCGTCGACGACATCCGAGTGTGGAGTCGCGCCCTGTCAGAGCAGGAGGCGCCGGACGTCTACCTCAACAGCGTGCGGGGCTACCCCGACCTGCTCGTGCGCAGTCGCCGAGGCGTGTACGCAACGCCGGGCGTGGCGACGACGCCCGTCAGCGCCAGTTTTGGGGCCGCGCACGAGGCAAAGGGGGGACTGTCGGTGACGCGGGTTCCCGCGCACGAGGCCATCGGCCCGGTGGCGCGAGCCCTGGCGGCCGCCTGGGAGGCTACCGACGTCATCGCTGCCGCGGCGGCCGCGGCGCACGAAGCGCCCCAAGGCGTGGCCCAGTCCGAGGTTTCTCCGCACGAAGCCGAGCAGGCGATCGCCGCGGCCGCCGGCGAGGCCCATGAAGCGACCCAGCCTGTGGCGGCGGTGGCCGCGGATCCGCACGAAGCCGCTGCCGGCGTGACGGCCGCCGAGACGGAACCCCACGAGGCTCTGCAGGCCGTGTCGGAAGCGGACGCCGGGTCTCACGAGGCGCTGCAGGCCATCGCGGATCCGGAGGCGGTCCCGCACGAGGCCGAGGCGGCCGCGGGTTCCGTGAACGCCGCGAGGGTTGCCCCGTTCGAGGCCACGGGCGTCGCCCGGAAAGAGGCGGCTGGTGCTCACGAAAGCGGGCAGCCCGTACAGCAGGGGGCCGCCGGCGTGCACGAGGCGGGCGAGGTTGTGGCAGCCGCCGATTCGCCGCCGCACGAGGGTGCCGGGCGGGCGTCG
>CALJKZ010000027.1 GCA_937983085.1 uncultured Gemmatimonadales bacterium | reverse complement strand
GCGGTACCGAGGCGAGCCGTGAGGATGAGCGCCAGATCCGCGACGTTGGCCTGCTGGAGTCCGGTGAAATCGAAGACCACGTGGCCTTCGTCGCCGTTCTCCTCGGCCTGCGTCTCGGCATGTTCCCGGAGCTGCAGTCTCTTATCCTTCTCATCGTGTCTCATGGCTGCCTCCTACGGTTCAGGGTCGTCCCCCCTTACGAGGCTACACAAGTCCTGGTACAAGAGTCGTGCCAGCCCGAAAACCCCCATTCTGCCAGTGTTTTCTGTCATCTTGGCACATGCTGGTGTCCTGCCACGGGGCAGGCCATACTGTGAAGGGACACTTTTTACGGAGGCCTGCCATCCACTCGGTGACGCGCTCGATCATCGCACTGACATCCCTCGCGGTGTTGTCGGTGCCCGCAGCCGCCCAGGACCATGACATCGCGCGTCAGGACTACTTCCGGGCGGTAGCCACCTTCTTCAATCTGCCGCCCAACGAGATCGTGATTCTCAGCGAGTGGGAGATGCCGGCCGACGAGATCCCGGTGGTGCTCTTCATGGCGCGCAGGGCGGGAGTATCGCCCGAGGCCCTCGTCGCCCTCAGGGACTCGGGCCGTGGGTGGAGTGCCCTCGCGGACCGGTACTCGGTCCGGGCTGCGGCCTTCCACGTGCCCGTGCCCGACGACGCGCCGGCCGGCCGACTGGAGGACGCCTACCGGCTCTTCCGGTCCACGCCCGTGGGGGAGTGGGGTGCCCTGCGGCTCTCCGACGATCACATCGTGGGTCTGGTGAACGTTCGAGTCATTTCCCAGTCCCTTCGGATCCCAGCGGAACGGGTTCTGGCCGAGACGGGCCAGCCCGGAACCTTCCTGGATCTCTACGTTCGCCTGAAGCGCTGAGGATCGACGTGCCCCGAGCCGACTTCGTTCCCCTGCAGGGGTACCAGGAGGTACCGGAGGAGGAGATGCGCCGGGCGGCCGAGGAGTTTCTCGCCACCATGCGGCGGCGAAGAACCATCCGCGACTTTTCCTCACGGCCCGTTCCGCGTGACGTCATCGAGCGCTGCCTCCTCACGGCCGGGACGGCTCCCAACGGAGCGAATCGGCAGCCCTGGCGTTTCGTCGTCGTGGGGAACGCCGAGGTCAAGAAGGAGATCCGCAGGGAGGCCGAGATCGAAGAGAAGGCCTTCTACTCGGGCAAGGCTCCACAAGAATGGCTCGACGCCCTCGAACATCTGGGCACCGACGAGAACAAGCCGTTCCTGGAACGGGCCCCGTGGCTCATCGTGATCTTCGCCGAGCGGTACGAGGTGTCACCCGAGGGTAAGAAGCTGAAGAACTACTACGTGAGCGAGTCGGTGGGCATCGCCACCGGAATGCTCATCACGGCCCTCCACAACGCCGGCCTTGCTACCCTGACGCACACGCCCTCGCCCATGACGTTTCTGAATGAGCGTCTCCAGCGCCCGGACAACGAGCGGCCCTTCCTGATTCTCGTGGTGGGGTATCCCGAGGACGACGCGCAGGTCCCCGACATCGACAAGAAGTCCATCGACGAGATCGCCATCTTCATCGAGTAGCGATCGAGTAGCGTGGAAGGCTATTGAAGAAGTACAGTGGGTCGCGTTGGGGATGCCACGGCTCCAGATACAAGGCGAAGCGACGAGGGGTAGCAGTAGCTACCGCGAGGAGCTTCAACGAAGTAGATGGAGCCGTGCCACCCCAACCCCCGAGCGGGTCAGCTCGTGTCAGCCATACAGAATGGCGCCGGGGGGTTGCGGCACCGTAGGTCGTCTTTCCTCCTCGCCGTAGCCACGGCTACGACTCGTCGTTTCTCCTACTACTGTACTCGCAAGCCCCCGGCGCGCGGCCTACTGTACTTCTTCAATAGCCTTCCAAGGGCCGAGCAGACCCCATAGTCCGCTCGCACCGTCTCCCCTTCGACCGTCAGGAGCCCCGTGGGACAGGACATCACCGGTCAGGCGCGCACGCCGGCCGACACTCGGGCCTTCACCAAGGCCCTCCTTCGGGACATCCGGGCGCTGGAGCGCATGCTTCGGGACCGGTCGTTCGAAACCGGAGTCCGCAGGATCGGCGCGGAGCAGGAGATGTTCCTCGTCAACGAGGCATGGCGCCCGCTGAGCGTGGCCCTCGACGTCTTGCAGGAGGTGGACGGACCGTACACCACCGAACTCGCGCTGTACAACCTCGAGGCCAACGTCGAGCCTCGGGAGCTGGCCGGCCGGTGCTTCCGGGACATGGAGACGCGGCTCGACGAGCTGGTTGCCCACGCCCGGGAGGCGGCCAACCGGCTGGGTGCGGAGATCGCCCTCACGGGGATCCTGCCCACGCTGTCCAAGTCGGACGTGACTCTGGAGAACATCACTCCCCGGACGCGCTACTACGCCCTCAACGAAGCCTTCGCCAAGGCGCGGGGGGGAGAACCCTACAAGCTGCGCATTCAGGGAAGCGACGAGCTCTACACCGAGCACGAGTCGGTGATGCTCGAGTCGTGCAACACCAGTTTCCAGGTCCACCTCCAGGTCGATCCCGACGAGTTCGCGCCCCTCTACAACATCGCCCAGCTCGTCACGGCGCCCGTCATGGCAGCCGCCGTGAACTCTCCCATGCTCTTCGGAAAGCTGCTGTGGGACGAGACGCGCATCGCCCTCTTCCAGCAGTCCATCGACACGCGTCGGGGCTCGGTCCACGTTCGTGACCTGTCGCCGCGCGTGCGCTTCGGCGAGGAGTGGATCTCCAATGGGCTCATGGATCTGCTTCAGGAAGACGTCACGCGGTTCCGGGTGCTGCTCACACGCGAGGTGACCGAGGACCCCATCGCCCTCCTGGAGTCGGGGCAGATGCCCACGTTGCAGGCCCTGACCCTGCACAACGGCACGGTCTACCGGTGGAACCGGCCGTGTTGGGGAGTGAAAGACGGTGTGGCCCACGTCCGCATCGAGTGCCGGGTTCTCCCCTCGGGCCCCACGATCGTGGACGAGGTGGCGAACGCCGCGTTCTGGATCGGCTTCGTCCTCGGCGGCCTGGAGGAATACGGGGACATCCGGCACAGGATTGACTTCGCCGACGCCAAGTCGAACTTCCTAGCCGCCGCGCGGAACGGTCTCAAGGCCGGGTTCCGTTGGCTCGACGGCCGGAGCCGGAGCGCCCCTCACCTGATCATCGAAGATGCGCTCCCCATCGCTCATGCCGGTCTTGCCGACGCCGGGGTCGACCCTTCGGACATCGAGCGCTACCTGGGCATCATTCGTGATCGGGTGAAGTCCGAGACCACCGGAGCCCGATGGCTCGTCCGGTCGCTTCGCGGCATGCAGGGGCAGGGTTCGAGGTCCGAGCGGCTGGCGGCCCTCACCGCCGGAACGGTGCGGCGCCAGATGGAAGGCGCGCCGTGCCACACGTGGGATGACGCGGATATCCGTGAGTCTGGAGGCTGGCAGCTGACGTACGAAAGGGTGGAGCAGTTGATGACCACGACCCTCTTCACCGTGCACGAAGAGGAGCTGGTGGACATGGTGGCGTTCATGATGTCGAGGAATCGGATTCGGCACGTCCTCGTGGAGGACGACTCCCACAAGCTGGTGGGGATCGTGTCCTACCGGTCCGTTCTCCGGCTCATGGCGGAGGGCTTCGAGGGATCCGTCGACGAGGCGCCACCGGTCCGGGACATCATGGAACGCGACCCCCTGACGGTGGCGCCGGAGACTCCCACGCTCCAGGCCATCGATCTCATGCGGGAGAACCGCGTCTCGTGCCTTCCCGTCGTCAGCGACGGACGGTTGGTGGGGATCGTCACCGAGACCGACTTCATGCCACTGGCCTACGACCTGCTCGAAGAACGGTTGGGAAGCTGAGCCCATGTCCGAAGCGGGTGTGGCGGAGATGACGAAGGGAACCGAAGTGGCGGAGCGGCGCCTCGGGCATGTAGGCGGCCGGCGTCCCGGCCCCACCCTCCTGTGCGTGGCCGGGATCCACGGCAACGAGCCCGCCGGGATCCACGCCGTCCGGCGCGTCCTGGCGGCCCTGGAGGACCGGGACGAGGCCATCCGCGGTCAGTTCGTGGCCCTCGCCGGCAACATGGCGGCGCTCCGCCACGGTCGCCGGTTCGTCGACCGTGACCTGAACCGCGCGTGGACTACCGAGCGCATCGCCCGCATGCGGAGTGGGGCCGTCGAGGAGAAGACCGTCGAGGACCGGGAGCAGATGGAGCTGCTTCGGGAGATCAACGACGTCCTCGACCATGCCGAGGGGCCGGTCTTCGCCCTGGACCTCCACACCACCTCCGGCCCCGGCGGGGTGTTTTCGGCGTTCACCGACTCGCTGCCGCATCGGGACTTCGCGTCGGCGTTCCCCGTGCCCATGATCTTCGGCCTGGAGGAGTTGGTCGACGGCACGCTCCTGAATCTTCTCAGCGAGCACGGCATCGTCGCGGTCACCGTCGAAACGGGTCAACACGACGAGCCTGCGGCCGTGGACCGCGCCGCCGATGCACTGTGGATCGCGGTGGTGGCGGCGGGTCTCCTGCCCGAGCACCAGGTTCCCGAGGTGGTCGAGGCACGGCGGCGGCTGCAGTCGGACGTCGAGCACCTGCCCCGCGCCCTGGAGATGCGCCACAAGCGTGACGTGCACGACGGGGACGGATTCGTCATGGAGCCGGGATACTCCAACTTCGATCCAGTGCGGGCGGGCGAGGTGGTCGCCCATGATGCCCGCGGCGACGTCGTGGTGGAGGAGGATGGCCGCCTCCTCATGCCTCTGTACCAGGAGCAGGGAGAGGACGGATACTTCCTCGTACGGGAGTTCAGCCCGTTCTGGATGAGGGCGTCGGTGGCCATGAGGAAGATGGGCCTCTCCCGGATCGTCACCTGGCTCCCCGGCGTGAAGCGTAGTGGCGACAACCCGGACGAGGTCGTCGTGAACAAGCGCATCGCGCGCTTCTTCGCTCGACAGCTGTTCCATCTGTTGGGCTTCCGCCAGATGGAGGACGCCGGCGACCGGCTGGTCATGCGTCGGCGTCCCTTCGACGAGGGCCGCTACCTGCGGCGACCGCCGAGCCCGGAGCCCCTCGCACCGGACCCCGACGCAGAGCGCTGACCGCCGTGTGCGGTCGATACACACTGTCGGTGCCGGAGGGCGCTCTGCTCGAGGCCTTCGACGTTCCCGCCCTCACCTTCGAGTACCGGCCCCGGTACAACATCGCGCCGGGCCAGCCCTGTCCCGTGGTGGCCGAGGATCGGGAGGGGCGGCGGATCGGGCTCCTCGACTGGGGGCTGATCCCAGCGTGGAAGGACGAACCGAAGGGTTCGCTCATCAACGCCCGCGCCGAGTCGGTGACGACCAAGCCCTCCTTCCGGGAGGCCTTTCGTCGACGCCGCTGCCTCCTTCCGGCGGACGGCTTCTTCGAGTGGAAGACCACAGGACGGCAGAAGACACCCTACTGGCTCCATCCCGCGGAGGGTCGTCTCGTGCGCTTCGCCGGACTATGGGAGACGTGGAAGGGCGCCGAAGGACGGACGCGACACGGCTTCGCCATTCTCACCACCGAGGCCAACGAAGACGTCTCGGCGGTGCATCACCGGATGCCGGTGGTCATCGCTCCCGAGGATGCCGACGCATGGTTGGGGCGGGCGTCCGCGTCCACCCTCGTGGAGAGACTCCTGCGACCTGCACCTCGAGGGACGTTCCTCGCCCGCCGGGTGGACGCTCGTGTGAATCGACCCTCGGAGGACGATCCGGGCCTGCTGGATCCGGTGAGCGACGCGTAGACGGCGGCGGCCAGGAGGGGTACGGCGGCGGCGGGGTGTCCCACCGCGGCCGTACCCGCACTCCGTTCGCCTGGCCGCAGGTCAGTTCGCTCGACCGCAGATGGCGTAGAAGTTCACCGTGATGGCGCCGAAGCGCGACCGATTGTGGATGTTGACCATCCACCGGTTGTTGCTGACGGGCCGGTTGTCCAGCACCCGATAGTCCGACGTGTCGCCCGTGACGTTGAAGCCACCGCCGAAGACACGATCGGTGGGACCGTTCCCGCAGACGTGCTGGCCGAGCTGCGCCGCGTCGGGCTGGACGGTGAACGTCGCCGAGCGGATGTGGTAGCCCGTCACTCCCTGCGGTCCCTGGGGACCGGCGGGTCCCCGAGGTCCGGCAGGTCCGGCTGGACCCGCGG
>CALJKZ010000026.1 GCA_937983085.1 uncultured Gemmatimonadales bacterium | reverse complement strand
TCCGCCGGGCGGAGGCGGAGGAGGGCCCCCGGGCGGCTTCATCTCCCGCTTCGGGGGCGTGCAGGGGTTCATGAGCTGGCTTCAGCAGGTCCAGCAGGGCGGGTCTCTCATGGCGCCCACGAGCCTCGTGGGGCAGGTCCCGACCCAGTTCGACCAGGCGACGTGGGGCACCTTGCTCCAGGCGCTCGGACAGGCCGGGGGAGGCGACCAGGGCGAGGCGCTCCGGGACACGCCCGCCGCCACGGGAAGCTGCATGCTGCGCGAGCCCGCCGTCGCCCCCTCCGGCGAGGTGCGGGAGCGCATCGCCGAATTCGAGCGGCGCCGCGCCCACGAAACCTACCCGCTCGAGTCCCGCGACTTCGAGCAGGCGGCGTGGAACGAGTTCTGGACGCTGCGGTTCGCGACGACGGAGGGCGTGCGCCTCGCCCGCCTGCTCTTGTGGCTGCTGCGGGGGCTCAAGAAGGGCCGCGGCCTCAAGCCCGACGCGACCATCCGGCTCGCGGGACGCAGCGTCGACCTCCTCGACGAGGACTTCCAGCCCGAGTCCTTCGACGAGCTCAACGACCGGCGCCCGGTCCACGGCGAGGCGCTCTACGGGTTCTACGCCCAGGAGACGCCGATCGTCGTGGGGTCGCCCTTCACCTCCGAAGAGACCCTCGCCGCGGTGCGGCGTCTCTCGCCCCTGCTGGCCCGCAAGGCGGCCAACTGCCAGACCGCCGACGACGTCGACGGCGACGACTACCAGGCGCTGAAGCACCTCGCCCTGTGGCTCAGGCTGCGCGGCCGGCCGCTGGTGAAGCTCGACAACGGCGCCGTGGCCGACGTCGTCGTGATGGACACGAAGGCCCGCGGCGGCGGCCCCGCCGACGTCGACAAGCTGGCCCACTTCGGCCCCCCGCTCGAACGCGCCGACTGGCTCACCACCGAGGACATCCGCCGCGGCCGCGAGCGCCGCGCGTCCTCCACCGTCTTCCAGAAGGTCCTGGGCACCGCCGAGGCCGCCGACAGCCGGCGGGAGGACGGCAGCGGGGCGGCGGAGATCCGCGCGCAGCCCTGGCGCCCGGGCAGCGCGAACCTCGCGACCCAGCCCCGGAACGGGTGGTCCCCCCCGCCGGAAGAGGTGGCCCGCGGCGACGACTCCACGAAGGCGCACGAAGCGGTCGGCGAGCGCATACCGGACGATTTCCGACCCTACATCCCGGTCCCGAGGGAAGTTCTGGCACAGGACTGGGAGAGGAGTGCCCAAGGCATCCTCGTGTCCGCGGGACCCGGCAGAGCGGCCGAAGCCTATCGCGAAGAGCGACGCAGACAACTCTGGGTCGAAGAGCTTCAGAGACGCCTCGTAGCCGAACACGCGAGGAGGTGGCTGGAAGTGCCGGCTGCTGTCACGTCGATCTCGATGGGGCTCAGAATCTGGAGCGAGCGCGGCGGCGCGACAACGCGCTCCCCCGAAGGCGTCCGTGTGGAACGCAGTTCCGACAGGCGCCCCGCTGCGGTCTCCCGCGACGCGCACGATCCCGCGGATGACCCCATGTACGTGCCTTTGAACGCGAACGCCAAGGTGCAGGGCGGATGTTCGTGCGACGACAGGTGAAGCCCCCCGGAGAACTGCCATGCCGGACCGCGCGTTCAGGGCGCGCACGGGCTGCGACGACAAGGTCGGGGCGCCGTGCCCGCCGCTCCCCTGCGACGGCTCCGCCACACTCGTCGTCCGGGCGAGCGGATGGCCACAGGGTGCCATCGCCCGACGCGCCGCCACCGAACGCTGGACCGCCTGCCGCGGCCCTCTTGGAGCGAGGACGATGGCTGCCGATCGGGTCGACAGGATACGCGGTGACCAGTTTCGCTATGCCGAGGCGGCACCGCGGTACGGCACACCCCGGGGAGCGCACATGCGATACTGGTCAGGCTCGTCCGTGGAGATCCACGTCCGCGTGGACGGTGCGCTGCTGAAGGTGCGCCCGGACTGCTACTGGTTCGGCGTCGATCTCCTTCGATTCGAGCTCGTCGCAAGCGTCCTGCCGGGCACTGGAATGGAGGGCAGGAAGCTACACAACGACCGCAAGAGCATCGAGGCTCCCGAGGACCAGGACGCCTTCATGTGGTTCAACGAGCTCGACGTCGGCGGGGAGGACGCGCAGGGCATCGTGCCGTTCGATGCCATGTGGCTGCAAAGCAGCATCTTGCGCCTGCCGGAGAACTTCCGGTTCGAGGGTTGTCTGCCGGTAGCGGCGGTGGGTCACGGGGGGAGCTCACAGGAGTGCCATCACGAGCCCCGGCGCGCCGGGTACCTGGAGCCGGCGGAGCTCGTGACGTTCGAGCGGTCCTCGTCGGGACCGGTCCTTCGCGGGGACGACGGCGCGGGCAGGCGCGACGCGGTACTCGCCTTCGCGTTCGCGAGCGACCTGTGCTTCTTCGCGAACGAGCTCGGCCGGGTCCTGGACCGGAACGGGAGAGAGCTCTGGGCGGTCCGGCCCACCGGGAGCTTCCCGGTCATGTGGTACAACATCGACTTCGAGGCCGTGTTCGTGTATCGGGCTTGGGCGATCGACCACCGTGGCGAAGAGTGCACCGCCTGGCCCTTCGGCGTACGAGTCGGGTTCACGGGTCGCTCGCGCGCGCCTCGCCGCGGCTTGCCGGCGGACGTAGTCGCGCAGGGAGTCCCGGTGGTCGCGGAGCAGCACGTCTCGGAGTCCTACAAGACCAGCACGCCAAGCGCGCTGGGGGGCCTTGTCTACAAGCAGCCGCCGCAGGCGGGCGAGTACGCGGGCCAACCGCAAAGCGACCTCGCGTCGTGCGCCTTGGGGGGCGGCGTGGATCGGATCGAGCTCGAGGTCGGCACGTGGCCGCGGCTCTTCCACTTGGAGGTCGGCCCTTCGCACCTCGTGCTGCCGGAACTGACGGATCGCGTGCGCGAGCCTGTCCCGCGCGACGTCCCGATCCTTGCCCTGAAACCGGGCACGAACCGATCGGCCCTGCCGATGGCCGTGCTGCCCCACATCGGCTGGCGTGGTCACCCCTTCCTCGATTTGCCTGTCCCACCCCGCACCGACGTCCGGTTCCGGAGAGACAGTCTCCGTGTCGATCGCGATACGGACGCGCCCCGTGAGACCGCCGAGGGTGGCCCTACGGGCGCGTGGACGGAGATCTTGACCGTCGTCATCGAGACGCAGGACGGGCAGGCCTTCGAGTGCGAGGTGCTGTTCCTGCTGGAACGCATCGTCCGCTGCCTGCCCATGCCGAACCCCAGGCGCTCCGAGTACGACTTCGAGAAGATCATGGCGATGCAGTGCAGCTGCGTCGCCCGCATCGGCAAGGAAAGAACGGAGTTCGTGTTCACGCCCGATCTGGGCCAGTTCGGCAGCCCCGCCTTCATGGCGGCGCATGCCGAAGTCGTCGGAGCCGATGGAAGCGTGTCCTACGTCAGTCGCAGCACGGGCATCCGATACGGCGCTCCCCAGCCGCAGAGCGATCGGGACTGCGTATGGGAGGAAAGGGGGGACCAGACGCTCCTGCGCATCCTGGCAGACTTCACGCCGCTCGCCCCGTTCTTCCTTGCCTACGAGGCCTTCAGCGGCCGGTCGTGGTCGAGCGGGATCGAGTTGTCGAAGACCGAACGGGTCTTCGCCGGAGTCGGCGTTGCAGTCTCGGTGCTGGGGCACGTGGGGATCCTCCGCCGCCTTCGCGCTTGGCGCGCGCAGCGGGCAGAGCAGCGAAGCCTCGAGCAGTTTCAGGACATCGTGGACGACTTCCTGCTTGAGTCGAAGCTCTCCGGCCAAACCGTGAAGCGGGAGGAGCTTCTGGAGTTCCTCGAAGGAGCCAGCACGCTCGAAGACACGCACATCGCCGCCATCGAGAAGGTCTCCGAGATCGTCCGCAAGAACCCCGACGCGCGCGGAAGCGACGCGCTCGACGCCATCCGGAAGGGGCTCAGCCAGTCAGAAATGGCGGAGTACGCCGAGGCGGCCGCGCGGATCACGCACGCGGCGCGTGCACGGAGGGTTATGGCTCTGTTGAACAGGGAATCTAAACACCTGTCGAATGCTGAGCGAGCAGCCTTCGAGACCTTCGTGAGGGCGGGGCAGTTGCCGGCAGAGAGCGTCGGGCGCCTGAAGGTCGTGGGTAGGGGTGTTGTCCTGGAACTGAGCAGTGAAACCTACGACACAGCCCATGCGCTGGCAAGACGAGGTCGCCTTGTAGTGGTTCCTGGAAGTGGCGCACCGAAGGCCGCGGCAGAAGAGGTCTTCAAGGAACTGTTGGGATTCGACGTCCGGGCCATGGGTGGCAAGGTACTGCAAGATGTCGTCGGCAGGACTCCCCGAGGCAAGGTAGTAACGGTAGAGGTGTACAGGCCTTCGAGCGCTGCGTGGCATAGGCCACCCGTCAAGTCGCTCCCAGGGCTTTCGAAGAAACTAAAGAACCCTCAAGCGCTTCACATCGTGGTGGAGGCCGCTGATGATGCGCCGCTAAGCACGGTTCTTACCCATGTCCGACTCACCCTCCAGAACCATGTGGCACTTCACGGTCCCCCGAAGTTCCGCAGTCTCAGCGTGCTGCACAAGGGCGTGCTCTCGATCGTCCCGGGATCTAGGGAGTTGGAGGAGGCGTTCGGCTATGTGCTGCTCGGCGTGGTCGAGCAGGCCGCCCCGGTGGTTGGCCACGCGCCTCTCCTGCTCGATGTGGCTCGAGGAGAGCCCGCGGCGGCCGACGAGGAGGCCGATTGAGCTTCGACATTCTTGATCCGGTCACGCTGAAGTGCGTGTTCAGCGCAGGCTTAGCGGAGTGGAAGGCCCTCCTTACCGTTGCCCGAGAGAGCGGCTGGGAGCCGCTGGGAACTGCGCGTCCTCCTCCGGTCCCTAACCCGACAACCGAGGCTGATTGGGCCACCGAGTGGAGCGGCGACTACACGTTCGGCGTCATGACGAAGGAGGACGCTCTGGCCTTCGCGGACGCCCTCGAGCGCGCGCTGCCGCGCATTCCTCCCGACTTTCCCTTTCCCTACAGCTCCCTTGACGGCGACATGGTGGCCCACACGGTCGAGTTGTGCCGGACCCATCGCGGTCTGTTCGTCATCGCGCTTCCGGATCCTCCCGGGACCATGACACTCCTGGATCCCAGGACGTGTGAGCCCGTCCACCGCGACACGCCGGTGTGCGTTGACTGCCCATGGAGCCGGAACTGGAGGGCGCTCCTGGAGGTCGCCGGAGAGCACGGCTGGAGGTCGACGCGGACGATGCCGCCCCCCCCGGGCTGGGAAGGGAGCAGGAAGGAGCGCAGCGCGCTTACGTGGAAAGGCCTTCAGAAAAAGCCGTTCGCGCGACCTGCATGGCGTGGCGACTACTTCTACGGAGTCATCTCGGAGGTGGACGCGATGGCCTTCGCCGACGCCCTGGAGAGGGCGCTCCCGAAGGTGCGCGAGCGGGCAAGGCAGCAGGACAGGACCGCCGACACTCCCTACAACCAGCTCACACGCGCAAGCGTGCAGCACCTCATCGACGTCTGCCGGAGGGAAAGAGGACTCTTCCTCATGGGATAGCCGATCTCCCGGATGATCACCAGGGACGTTCCCCGGAGGCGATCTCCTCCGGAGGGCCACGGCAGGTCAGCGAGACGATCTCACGTGCCACGGCCGCGAGCGGGCGCGGATCAGCGAGAGACCCCATGGAGCCGCACCGCGCCGCAGGCTAGGCTCTGTTTAGAAACCCGTCGTCAGGACCGAGAGCGAGCGAGGACAAGCCCGGCGAGGAGCGGCGACGCCGCTGGGTCAGCGGAGAGAC
>CALJKZ010000025.1 GCA_937983085.1 uncultured Gemmatimonadales bacterium | reverse complement strand
AACGCGTTGATTTCATTCGCGACGGGGTGTCCCTATTTTCGGCGTAGAGGCTCCCCCGCCTTCATCCCCCGGCCTCGGGCCGAATCGACAGCTCCGGAGACGTCCCCCATGCAGGAACTGTTCAAAGCCGCCGTCGAACGAGGCGCCAGCGACATCCACATCAAGGCCGGCGACTTCATGCGGGCGAGGATCCACGGCGATCTGCAACCGCTGACCCAGCAGAAGCTGACGGTCGACCAGGTGCGAGGCATCGCCCTCCAGCTCATCCCCCACGAGGACGAGCGGGAGAACTTCGACAGGATCCTCGACTACGACTGCTCGTGGGGGATTCCCGGTGTCGGCCGATTCCGCGTCAACATCATGAAGCAGCGCGGGTCGCCCATGATCATCATGCGGGCCATTCCCATCGAGATCCCGTCGGTGGAGGATCTGGGACTGCCACCCATCGTGAACCGCATCGCGGCCTTCGAGCGAGGTCTCGTCCTGGTGACCGGCGTGACGGGATCGGGTAAGAGCTCGACCCAGGCGGCGATGATCAACTGGATGAACCACCACAAGCAGCACCATATCGTCACCCTCGAGAATCCAATCGAGTTCCTGCATCGCGACAACAAGTGCTCCATCACCCAGAGGGACATCGGCACCGACACCGACTCGTTCCAGACGGGCCTCCGGAGCGTGCTGCGTCAGGACCCCGACGTGATCCTCATCGGTGAGATGCGCGACAAGACCACCATCGAGACGGCGCTCAAGGCCGCGGAAACAGGTCACCTCGTCACCTCGACGCTCCACACCCGCAACGCCGTTCAGACCATCTCCCGCATCATCGCCGTGTTCGAGCCGACGGAGCAGGAGATGATCCGCGTGCGACTCTCCGAGTCCCTCCAGGCGGTCATCTCCCAGCGTCTCGTGGCCAGGAAGGAGGGTGGTCGCGTGGCCGCCATGGAGGTCATGCTCATGACCGGGACCATTCGGGACTGCGTCAGGGACGCCGACCGGATGGAGGAGATCTCGGACCTCATCGCCGAAGGCCGGAGCGTGTACGGGTCCCAGACCTTCGATCAGCACCTCATGGAACTCGTGAAGTCCGGTGAGGTCGACTTCGAGGTGGCGAAGGCCGCGGCGAACAACCCGTCGGACTTCGACCTCCAGATGAACATGCTCGGTGGGGGTCCGTCCGCAGGCGCAGGACCGCAGGGTACGCAGGGGCTGGCTGACGAAATGTCCAACATGATGGGGGGCTGAACCGAATGTCCGATGGTGAGCGGGTGAATCTCAGAGGGTCCTTCCTTCCCGTGACGACACCCTTCGATCCCGTGACGGGTGACGTCGACGTCGTCGCCCTCCGGTCCAACCTCCGCAGCTGGTTCGAGCACCCCGTGCACGGGATCCTCATCGCCGGTTCCACGGGCGAGTCCGTCTTCCTCGACGAGGCGGAGCGGGTGACGCTCATCGAGGCCGCGGCGGACGTCGTGCCCCACGACCGGGTCATCATCGCCGGAACGGGATCGGAGTCGACGCGCCACACCATCCGGCTCACCGAGCAGGCCGCTGCGGCAGGCGCCGACGCCGTGCTGGTGAGTCCGCCGGCCTACTACAAGGGCGCCATGACGCCTGCCGTGCTGGCCAAGCACTTCCGGGCGGTGGCGGATGCCTCGCCGGTTCCCGTCCTCGTCTACCAGGTGCCCCTGCGCCTCAGCACTCTCGATCTTCCTTCGGGGCTCATCGGCGAGCTCGCCCAGCATCCCAACATCGTCGGAATCAAGGATTCCCGAGGGAAGCTCGATCTGGTGGGTGAGCTCGTGGAGCATACGTCGGGCGCGGACTTCGACGTGCTCGTGGGGAGCGGAGCGCTTCTCTATCCGGCCCTCGAGGTGGGGGCAGCGGGTGGGATCATGGCCGTCGGCCTCATGGCTCCAGCGCAGGCGGCGGAGATCTCCATCGCCTTCGCCGAGGGGCGCAGCGGTGACGCCGGCCGTGCCCAGGAGCGCATCGCGCCGGTGCACAACGACATCGTCGGCGGCATGGGCGTGTCGGGCATCAAAGCGGCCCTCGACCTTCTGGGCATGCACGGCGGAGCCCCTCGTCCCCCGCTTTCTCCGGCCACCGACGCCAGAGTCGACGAGGTCCGGACCGTCCTGGAACGCGCCGGACTCCTCGCGGGCGTAGCCGCCTAGGCGCTCACACCGGCGCAACCCTCGGGCTCATCACCCTGTCCCATGATTTGACGAAGCGATGCGCTGGACGTATTTCTTACACAATGTGTGGGAAATAGGATGACGATGAACTCCGATGAGCGAGGTCCGGGCCGACTCTGGGTCTGGCTGTTCCGGCGACTCATGCCGGCGGACCACCGCGACGCCGCCGTCGGCGACATCGCCGAGGAATACCACCTCCGGTGTCGACGGGACGGTCGGACCGCCGCCGATCGGTGGTATCGGCGCCAGGTGGCCCGGTCCGCCGGGCCGGCCATCCGCCGGTGGCTCGGGGGGTTCGCACGACGGGTGAAGACCAACAAAGGGGAGGGGGAGACGATGGGTATCTGGCTCGGCCACCTTAGGCTGGCGCTTCGAGTCCTGGCCAAGCGGCCTGGATTCGCCGGTGTGGTGGTCACCACGCTCGCCGCCGGGATCGGGATCACGACGGCGCTCTTCGCCGTCTTCCGGGGCGTCTTTCTCCAGCCACTGCCGCTTCCCGAGCCGGACGAAGTGGTGGTGGTTATGCAGGCGGGCTCCTTCGGTTGCTGTGGCCCCGCTTCCGGCCCGGACTACGTGGACTGGGTGGCGCGGCAGCGCTCCTTCGACGGCATGGCGCTCCTCAATCCGTCCAGCCTCACCCTCACCGGCCTCGACGACCCGGAGCGCATCTATGGGACGTACGTCACGCCCAACGCCTTCCGGTTCCTGGGCGTGGAGCCGGAGATCGGTCGAGCGCTCACCCCCGACGATCAGGTCTCGGGCGATGCCGTGGTGCTCCACCATCGGCTCTGGACGAGGCTCTTCGAAGCCAGGCAGGACGTCCTCGGCCAGACCCTGGAGATCGACGGTGAACCGAAGGTGGTGGTGGGCGTCATGCCCGATGGGTTCGACGTGCCGTCGCCGTGGCTCGGCACTCGCCACCACGAGGTGTACCTGCCCATCTCGCCCACCGCGCTGGAGGGCTCTCGCGGGAACCACTCCTTTCCGGTGGTCGCCCGTCTGTCCGACGGGACCAGCGTGGAGTCGGCCCAGGCGGACATGGACCGGATCATGGCGGAGCTCGCCGACGAGTATCCCCAGACCAACGCGCTGCGCACCGCGCGGGTCTTCACGGTTCACGAGTACCTGTACGGGAGCGTGGGCGACCAGCTCGTCCTGATTCTCGGCGCTGCCCTTCTGGTGCTCCTCATCGCGTGCGCCAACGTCGGCGGACTGCAGCTGGCGCGGGCCGCGGGCCGCGAGACCGAGCTGTCCGTGCGCGCCGCGCTCGGCGCGTCGCGGCGGGCGGTCGCAGGGCTTCTCTTTTCCGAGAGCCTCGTGCTCGCGGTGGCGGGCGGCACTCTCGGGATCGCGGTGGCGTACGCCTCTCTCGAGGGACTTCGGGCGCTCCTCCCACCCTCCATGCCTCGGATCGAAGACGTGGCCATGGACCCGACGGCACTCCTCTTCGCGCTCTCGGCGTCGGTCTTCACCGCGGTGGCCTTCGGAATGCTACCCGCCGTCCTGGCGTCCCGCAGCGACCTCGCCTCCGGAGTCAGGGAGAACGGGGCAGGCACGCTGGCTCCTCGGAAGGAGCGGCTTCGAGACGCGTTCATCGTGGGGCAGGTGGCACTCGGGTTGGTCCTGGCCAATGGAGCCGGACTCCTGGTTCGCAGCTACGCCGAGGTCCGCGGGCAAGAGTACGGATTCCGTACCGAGGGTGTAGTGGCATTGTCACTCAACCCCCAGGGCCCACGGTACGGAGACTGGGCGGAGCGCGAGCGCTACGTCGAGGCCGTGTCCGATGCCGTGCGCGACGTCGCCGGCGTGACCCACGTCGGCTTGGTGACGCGCCTGCCTCTCAGTGGTGGCACCAACGGGAACGTACAGGTCGAGGGATGGGAGCCCCGAGCCTCCAACGACCAGGGCCCCCTCGTCGAGGTCACCAGCGTCACGGGCGACTACTTCGACGCCATGGGCATCCCTCTCCTCCAGGGCCGACTCCTCATCGCCGATGATTCCATCGCCGGCGCCGTGGGCGTAGTCATCAACCAGGCCATGGCCGACGAGGTGTGGCCCGGTGAGAGCCCCCTCGGCAAGCGCTTCGGATTCGGCACGCCTCCGCCGTGGCTCACGGTGGTGGGGGTGGTGGGCAACGTCCGTCAGTGGGGTCCTGAGCAAGCGGCGCTGTCCCAGGCGTACTTCCCCTTCCAGCAGGGCTGGAGTGCGTCGGGCTTTCTCACCGTCGCCATCGAGGGAGACGCCGCCCGCATCGTGCCGGAACTGCGTCGG